>JBARVK010000094.1:0-3916 GCA_049646225.1 Nodosilinea sp. | reverse complement strand
CGATCAAACAGCGGTCGCTTGAATGAAAAGACAAAGGTAGCCGTTTCAGTGGGGGTGAAGCCCTGTTGAGAGCGCGATCGCGAAATGCTGGTCAGCATGTCCCGCACCTCTCGCCATTCGTGAGCCTGAACATTGCTCAAGTTGCCAGATTGAGCCGCGACGCGCAGCAGCTTGAGAAATTCTCGGCACTCTTCCCGCAGCTCGGCTTCTTTAATTAATCCTTTACGGGTGTTGGTCGCAATCAGTTCCTGATTCCACTCCGATAGCAGTTCTGCCTCATGGGTTTTCAGTATTTCGGGTATTTTACTGCTGTGAGTCATTTCCATGAGGCCGTTTCTTTCATCCATCGAGACCAGCGGTGGTTTGATTCTGAATCCGTGACTGAGGGGCAGGCAGGTTGACCGCCCACGGCGGCGCTGAACCACCTCAGTGTATGACTATTCCAGCCCGATCGTTTCTTAGGGAAAGAATTGTGCAATGGAGCAGCCCTGGTTCAATTCGGTTAGCGTTGCACAAGGATACTGGTGATGCCAACAGTAAGCACCCTGAGATAAATCTATAGATCGGTGAGGACATTCTATATAGCTCTCTGAAGCGATGGCTATACGCCAATGCGCTGCCCCGGCTGTCGCCCTCGACCGTGACCTAAGCGCAGTGGCCAGCGCTGGACATCGTTTAGCCGGATCACCGTCCTTCCCGATGGGCGATCAACCCGCTCAGATCCTGGTGAACGACAAGGGTATATATAGCCTTCTAAACTAGAACCACAGCCCCTAGATTCGTGCGGAGTATTGCTGTGCCAGTCCATCTCAGCGTAACCACCTGGTATCTCGAAATGCTCGACCCAGCCCAGCTGCGGCCCAAGCTGATCGAGCATGCCGACCTGGAGGTTCGCCAGGCCGCTGTACCCTGCCCAGAGTTTAGCCGCTTTCTCTACGCCAGCGTGGGCGGTCAGTGGTACTGGTGCGATCGCCTGAGCTGGAGCCGCGATCGCTGGCTCACCTACCTCGATCGCCCCGAGGTCGAAACCTGGGTCGCCTACCTAGAGAACACCCCAGCAGGCTATATCGAGCTCGAAGCCCAGCTCGGCGGCACCGTGGAAATCGCCTGCTTTGGCCTGCTGCCTCAGTTTATCGGTCAGGGTCTGGGCGGCCATCTGCTCACCGTCGGCATACAGCGAGCCTGGCAGCGAGCCACCCATCGCGTTTGGGTACATACCTGTAGTTTGGATGGCCCCTTTGCCTATCAAAACTACCAGTCGCGCGGCTTCACCCTCTACGACACCACGACCGACGTAAAAGAATTACCCGAACAGCCTCCGGTCATCTGGCAGGATAGCGGTGTTTAGTCTTCGTCTGCTGTCGTCTCTGTGGGGGGTCTGAGTTTGCCAGTGGTTCCCCCTGTCTGCTGATCGAGCCGTAGAGCCTGGACTAACGCCGATCGCGCCTGAGCCTTTTGCACTAGTGGGTCGAGCTGCTCGACCGACAACCCACTCAGCAAGCTCACATCCTGACGGCTGAGGCCCTTTAGGAGCATCTCAACGCACCACGTCGCGCGAGCGTGATCCACGCTCAGCGGTTCGCCCGTGGGCGAAGTCATGTCGGCGGTAACCTCTGCCCACAGCTGCCGCACCCGGTAGGGCGTTATCGGCTGGTCGTCTGGCCCTAGAAATAGAGCGGCAGATGAGTCGCTGCGGCTCTTCAGCCATCGCGTCAAGGGGTTCTTGAGGTACGTGCCGTAGCGCTTCCCCATAATCCACTGGTTGAGGGGCACCTGGCGGTGGTGGTGGCCGACCAGCAAAATGTGCTGGTTGCTGTCGTAGAGGGCGCTGGCTCGGGTCAGTAGAGGTACCTCAGCTGCAGCCACCCCGGCTCCAAGCAGCACGTAGATCAAGGCATAGGTCTGGCTGCCCGCCTTGCGCGCCGCCTGCATAATCTGGTGTACGACCGGGGCCGGTAGGTCAATCCAGTCTGTGCTGTCTGTATTCAGAGTTGTCGTGGTCAGGCTGGACTGGTCTGGGGCCAAGTCACGGGTAACTAGCTGAGGCTGTAGGCCCAGCAGCCAGCTCACCAAACTATCGATAAAGGCGGCTCGATTGGGCCAGAGGGTGTAGGGTTCTGATCCGTTATCAGCCGCACCGTCGGTGGTGCCGTTGATAGCGGCGTAACCTAGCAGCAGCGCCATTACCAGGCCCGCCACCTCTTCGGGCGGCAGCCCCGGATGGCCCAAAAGCGCCTCTAGATAGTTCGTCATGCCGTCGCGAATGGTCTGTAGCCCGCGTCCGATCGCCTGACTGTTCTCTGCCGAAAACTGCCCCGACTCGCCAATTACCGATCGCACCAGTTCCGCAAGCTGGTCAAGGGTATCTAAGCACTGGGCCAAAAAAGTACGCAGGGCCTGGTCAACCGGAGAGCCATCCTCCCTGGCCAGAGCCACAGGGAGGTGAGCTAACACCTCCGCCTCTGTGACCACCGCTGCAAGCAAGCCATGCTTGCTGCCAAACTGACGAAACAATGTGACTTCGTTGACCCCCGCCAGATCGGCCACCTGGCGTGTGGTTGTAGCCCCTACACCCTGGCTAGAAAAGAGCTGAAATGCTGCATCTACGAGCCGCTGTCGGGCTGATTTACGCTGACCTGCCATGGCAAAAAGAAAGTAACACTTGCATTTTACCAGAGGAGTTGTTAGAGTTACGAATGTAAGCAACACTTGCATCATGGTTCGCCTATCAGCCCGGCACCAGATCAAGGCTTACCGCCTCGTCTTGGCCAGCATCGGCCTGGTCGATGGTTTCACCCTACGGCTGCAAAGGATTTGCTATGACAACAACCTTAACCCCTAGTCCTCCTAAGCCAGGCCTCGCTAACCTCGACTGGACCCTGGTCGGCTTTCTAGCGGCCATCCACGGCGTAGCGCTGCTGGCCCCCTGGTTTTTTTCGTGGTCGGCGTTGGGCACTATGGTGGCTCTGCACTGGCTGTTTGGCAGCATCGGTATCTGCCTGGGCTACCACCGCTTGCTCACCCACCGCAGTTTTCAGGTACCGCGCTGGCTGGAGTACGTGTTTGCGACCATCGGAGCTATGGCGCTCCAGGGAGGCCCTATCTTTTGGGTGGCAGGGCATCGCCAGCATCACCTCTATACCGAAGATGCTGAAAAAGACCCCTACGCCGCTAGCCGAGGCTTTTGGTGGAGCCACATGCTGTGGATGATCTACCGTAACCCCAAGACCTTTAATGGCCAAATCTACCGTCGCTATGCCCCCGATATTGCCCGCGACCCCTACTACCGCTGGCTCGATCGCTACTTTCTACTCCTGCAAGTGCCGGTTGCGATCGCCCTCTTTGCCCTGGGCGGCTGGTCCTTTGTCATCTATGGCGGCTTTCTGAGAATTGCCGTGCTTTGGCACTCCACCTGGCTGATCAACTCCGCTACCCACATGTGGGGCCAGCGCCGCTTTGATGTCAACGATAGCTCGGGCAATCTGTGGTGGACGGCACTGCTCACCTACGGCGAAGGCTGGCATAATAACCACCACGCCTACCCTAATGTGGCCCCGGCGGGCTGGCGCTGGTGGGAAGTCGATGTGACTTGGTATGCCATCTGGGCTCTGGAGAAGCTTGGTCTAGCCCGTCGCGTGGTGCGCCCTCCCACCAATACCCTTACCTAGGTACAGGAAGGAGTAGCAAGTTTCCAGATAATTTTACTTTCACTCTAACCCCACGAAGCAGCTAACTAGCTTTGTGGGGTTAGTTGTTTATTACTGGCAGATAAGCTGTTAGCCATTCAAACTGCGCTAGTACAATCGCTCTAAAAGCCTTACAGTAAGGGCTTTGCAGAGCCCACTATGCAGTTTAGATGCTCGACAGCTTACAATTTTTTACAAGTCGTTAAGCTTGACAAAAACTAATGGAGGAC
>JBARVK010000093.1:0-9100 GCA_049646225.1 Nodosilinea sp. | reverse complement strand
GCGAAAATCGAGGGATTCGCAGATGCGGATGAACTCCAGGGCGCTTTCCACCATGCCCTCAGGCGTGTCGCCGTAGGTAAACAGCATGCGCTCGGCCAGCGACCCGTGGTTGACGCCAATGCGCATGGATTTGCCCTGGTCACGCAGGGAGACCACCAGGGGTTCCAGGGTTTCGCGAATTTTGCTGCCGATGTCGTCAAATTCGGTTTGGGAATAGTCGGTGCGATTGGTCTGGGGCTTTTCAAACACATAGAGGCCGGGGTTGATGCGCACCTTGTCGACGTGCTTGGCCACTTCCAGGGCGATCTTCATGCCGTT
This sequence comes from Nodosilinea sp., assembly GCA_049646225.1. Taxonomy (GTDB): domain Bacteria; phylum Cyanobacteriota; class Cyanobacteriia; order Phormidesmidales; family Phormidesmidaceae; genus Nodosilinea. The sequence continues at coordinate 8,782 of JBARVK010000093.1, read as the reverse complement.
GTGGTGCACGTCGGCGACCAGGGGCACGGGCTGGTAGGTGTCTTCTAAAATTTTGCGAATGTCGGCCAGGGCTTTGGCGTGGGCCATACTGGGCACCGTCACCCGCACAATTTCGCAGCCGATCTCGTGCAGGCGGCGAATGGCGGCGGCAGACCCTTGGATATCCAACGTGTCTTCGTTGATCATTGACTGCACCACGACCGGGTGACCGCCCCCAATGGTGATACTGCCCACGGGCACCGGACGGGTTTTGCGGCGGTGAATGGTGGTATCGAAGGGGTCAAAGGTGGGAGTAGAGGCGGTCGAGGAGACAGGGTTAGGAAGCGTTTGCATAGCCGTTGCTCAATGGTTGCCGGTGCTTGGGAATGGGGATTGCGGCGATGGTGTGTTCATCTCCCAGAGTGCCACAGAATGGCGGAACAGAGACGCTAGAGCCGCAAAAATGCCCCGCCGCTGTGATCCAGAATTCATTTTGACCAAAGCTATTCGCTAGAGCAGCGGCTGTGCCTCTCGAAAAGCCTCAATGTCAAGCTGCTGAAGCTTTTCGTAGGCGCGATCGATGCTGCGCTGCCCCCGCAAAAACCCTGTGCTGGCTCCGGGGCACAGGTGAGCCAGAGATGCGGCAGAAAAGCGAGTTCTTACCGCCTCGACCTGCTGCAGCTGGCGGGGCCAGTGAAAGGTTTTGGCTAGGCGCAGTGGCTCTGGTTCGCCGCTGCGGTTAGGCAGCAGGTGCCGCCCGGTAAACAACACCCCGCCGTGGGCGCTGTAGTAGAGGCAGGCCGAACCTGGCGAGTGGCCGGGGGTCCAGAGAGCCTCTAAGTCGGGACTAAACCTGAAGCTGTGGTGAAAGGGGGTGGTGGTGATGTTGGGCAGCAGGTAGGCCTCCTGCTCTTGAATGACCACCTCACAGTTCAGCGCTTTATGAATTTTGGCTGTCTGCCCCATGCCGCCCCGGTGGGTAATAAACAACCACTGCACGCCGCCGCGAGCGGTCAACCACTGGTGAGTGCCCTCGTCCCAGGCGGGGGCATCGATCAGTAAATTGGCCGGTTGGCCTTCGGCGGTGTTGTTTACAATAAAATAAGCAGTGCCTCCCTGGGTGTCGCGGTTGGGAGGAAAGGCATACACAGTGTCGAACACCAAGCGCGGAGCCTTCGGGCTAGGCGATGGAACCGGGATTGAAGCTGCTGTCATGGGTGCAGGAGAGGGAGTGAGAAACACCTTCGAAACGCCTATACTAACCGAACCTTGCCCCCGCTGCCCGGGCTGAAACGTTGCACTCCACTGGCTACTCGATGGTGTTTTTCTGGCTTGTTGTTCTTGGTTTGTTGACCTATGTGCTGCTTCAGCGCAGCGTTAGCCGCATTACCCGTACCCCAGTGTGGCTGCTGTGGGTAGTGATGATGTTGCCAGCATTTATTTTAACCGGCTGGGTGATGGCCAACGGCCCTGAAGAACCGGCGCCTACGGCCCTGCTGCTGGGTTTGTTTATTGCCTGCCCGATTCTCTACTGGGCGCTAATTCAAAAGGGTCGCATTTCGGTACCCCAGACCGCTAAGCCTGAGGCCGAGGCAGCGGCCCCTAAGCCCGCGATCGCACTGCCAGCCAAGCCTGCCCTGCGCCCCATCGACAAAGACGAAGAAGCGATGCTCCAGGGCTGCTTTCCGTGGTCGGTGTACTACTTGCAAAACATTGAGTACCGTCCCCAGGCGATGATCTGCCGGGGCCAGCTGCGGGCCTCGCCCACCTTAGCCTACGACACCGTGCGCGACAATATTCGCCGCCACTTTGGCGATCGCTTTCTCGTTCTCTTTCAGGAGGGGTTGCAGGGCAAGCCGGTATTTGCGCTGGTGCCTAACCCTCAAACCGAGAAGCGCGATCGCAGTCAAACCCTAACCCGCCCCGGCCTGGCCCTGGGGCTGCTGCTGGTGACGCTATTTACCACCACAGCGGTGGGCACTTACCTAGCCGGGGTCACCGAAGACCAGCTCCAGGCCGCACCCGCTTTAATTTTGCAGGGCCTACCCTACGCTCTGGGCCTGCTGATTATTTTGGGCTGCCACGAGATGGGCCACTACCTGGCCGCCCGCCGCTACGGTATGCAGGTAACACTGCCCTACTTTATTCCGGTGCCGTTTTTCCTGGGCACCCTGGGGGCCTTCATTCAAATGAAGTCGCCAGTGCCCAACCGCCGTGCCCTGTTTGATGTCGGCATTGCTGGGCCGCTCTCAGGGCTGGTGGTGGCGGTGCCGCTGCTGCTGTGGGGGCTGAGCCAGTCAACGGTGGTGCCCATCCCCGAAGATGGCTCTAGCCTGCTGAACTTTGAGGCCCTCGACCCCAAAGCGTCGCTGATGCTGACGCTGCTCTCTAAGTTGATGCTGGGGGCTCAGGTGGCGGCTGATCAGGCGATTCATCTGCATCCGATCGCGATCGCGGGCTGTCTAGGTCTGGTCGTCACCGCCCTTAACCTCATGCCCGTCGGTCAGCTTGACGGCGGCCACATTGTCCACGCCATGTACGGCCAGCGAATTGGCGGTATTGTCGGCCAGGTGGCGCGGCTGCTGGTCTTTGGTCTGGCCCTGGTGCACCCCGAGCTGATGATCTGGGCGATTTTGCTGTTCTTTATTCCAGCGGCAGACCAGCCCGCTCTCAACGACGTCAGCGAGCTAGACGATCGCCGCGACTTTTTGGGGCTGCTGGCCTTGACACTGTTGGTTATGATTGTGCTGCCAGCACCGGGTGTTCTCACTCGTCTGCTGTACTAGCCTCAGCGCTAGATCGGCCTCAATTTTGGTAATCGAATCGCCATGTCCCAAGACCTGACCCAGTGGATGATGGAGGTGCGCACCCTCCAGCGGCAACTGGCCGACACCCAAAAGGATCGCGACCAGGCCTACAACAGCGCCGCCAACTGGCGTCGCCTTTACGAAACCGAAGCCCGCCAGCGCCGCGAAGAAACTGCCGAGTTTCAAAGCCAGCTCGAAGCACTTCAGCAGCAGCTGGCGGCATCCCCAGCCACCGAGGCCAGCGACCTTAGCAGGGTCAACTCATTGCAAGGCTTGCAGCAGCATCTCGATGGCCTGGTGCAGCGCTGTCAGGAGCTGACTGAGCGCCTAGAGGCCGAGCGAGAGGCCCATGCCCAAACGCGCCAAACCCTCACCGCTGCCCTGGGCGATACCTTTGACGCGCTGAAGTAGTTGCAACCATACAGATATCTAGTAGGGGCGTAGCATGCTACGCCCCTACGGCAGATTTAGATTATTCATTTGGAATTTGCCCTGCAAATAGGCATTCCTTGAGTAGGGGCAAACGGTTGTTTGCCCTAAACCCTTCGGACCTAGACAATCAGGATGGGCCAAAGCCCTAGCCGCCCGCAACGAAGATATAGCGCAGCAGGAAGATCGCGGCCAAAATCCACATGCCGATGCTGGTTTGGTTGGTTTTGCCCTGAATGGCTTTGATCAGCGGGAACGCAATCAGGCCCATGGCCAGACCTTCAGCGATAGAAAAGGCCAGCGGCATCATGATGATGGTTAGAAAGGCCGCGATCGCATCGGCAGGTTCATCCCAGTCGATATTTTTGGCTCCCGACATCATCAGCACCCCGACGATAATCAGCGCCGGAGCGGTGGCAAAGGCCGGAATGCCCTGAATCAGCGGGATAAATAGCACCGACGCCAAAAACAGCGCCGCCGCCACCAGGGCCGTAAACCCGGTGCGCCCGCCCTCGGAGATACCCGAGGCCGACTCGATGTAGGTAGTCACCGTTGAGGTGCCTAGCACCGCCCCAGCCGTGGTGCCGATGGCATCGGCCATAAAGGCTTTTTCAACCCCTGGGAACGAGCCGTCTGCTTTGATGTAGCCCGCCTTTGAGCCCAACCCCGTCAGCGTGCCGATGGTGTCAAACAAATCCACAAACAGGAAGACAAAGATGATGCCCACCATCTCCCAGACGTTGATGCGGAAGAGTTCGCCCAGTCCCACAAAGGCCTGACCAAACAGGTCGACAGGGGCCTGGGGCACGGCCATTAATCCGGTTGGCCAGGGCGACACGCCAAAAATCCAGGCGAGAACGGCGGTGCCCAAAATGCCCCAGAGCAGTGCCCCGGTTACCCGCCGGGCAAACAGCGCAGCGGTAATACCCAGGCCCAGCAGCGCCATAGCGGTTTGGGGCGATCGCAGGTTGCCCAGGGTTGTAAAGGTCGCCTCAGAAGGCACAATGATGCCCGCGCTCTTGAGGGCAATATAGGCAATAAACAGACCGATCCCAGCGGTGGTGGCGTGCTTGACCGCATCGGGAATGGCCTCCACAATTTTGCTGCGCACGTTGGTGATGGTCATGAGGATGAAGATAATGCCCTCAATGAGCACCGCCGCCAGGGCCACCCGCCAGTCGATCCCCAGGCCGAGCACGACTGTGAAGGCAAAGTAGGCGTTGATGCCCATGCCCGGTGCCAGGGCAAAGGGCAGCTTGGCGTAGAGGGCCATTACCAGCGTAGCCAGGGCGGCAGAAAGGCCTGTCGCCATTACCAGTTCGCCAAACAGATCTCCTGACTCGTTGAGAAAGACTGCATTCGACAAAATGGCCGGGTTCACAATCAGGATGTAGGCCATCGTGACGAAGGTGGTCAACCCGGCCAGCGCCTCGGTGCGAAAGCTGGTGCGGTGGGCGGCAAAATCAAAAAACTCTGCAATTTTATTTTGGTTGCCCGGCCCCAAATCGGGGGACGACTGAGGCAACTGTTCAGTGGGCTGGGTCACGGTAGAACTCCTCGTGAATGGATGAATGACCGGCCAATTTATAGCGGTGGCCCGTTCGCTTCGGACATTGGCCACCGCCAACAGCCAAAACTGGGGCGGCTAACTGGCGTATAGCCATTGCCTCAGGAACGCTGGAACGCCCTAACCGTCTTGGCGATGGCTATTTAACCCACAAGGCCAATAGTCTCAGCCATCAGTCCACGATATCTACTCGCTTGAATCTGTTATCACTGCTACATTCGCTTGTTTTTTGACGCATACTGTAATGTCTTTTGCGTCTCTCTTTGGGTAGATTCCTGTGCAACCCGCCATTGATCTGAATGCGGTGCTATTTGCGCCAGGGTGGCCGAGTGCCCATTTCTGTCGCCGCCGACCAGGCCAGATACAGCACCAGCAGGGCAACGCCGATTAAAAATGGACCAACATCGTCAGGCATAATTGACAAGACATAATAGGGGACATGTTCAAAGATAGCGATCGCGATCCCGATCGTTTTCTCCAAGTTTTCTGTGGACCATACCACACCAGACTAGAGCCAGTGAATGGTCTACTTCATAGTCCTTGTTTGGATCTTCCTATTGCGTCGTGCCCTCTTGAAGGTGCCTAAGCAGCCATGGGTAACGTTCGCTGAGTGAGAATCTGGCTATAAAACTGCTGAAGCTGGCGGGTGGCGGCAGCCCAGCCCCACTGCTCAGCCTCGGCCACGGCATTGCGCCGCATGAGTTCGCGTTCGGCTTTGGCTTCAATCAATCGGCGGGTGGCGTTGATGGCCCCGGCTTCATCCAGTGGGTCGAAGAGGAAGCCGTTCATGCCGTCGGTAACGATGTCGGGAATGCCGCCGGAGTTGGCGGCCACCACCGGGCAACCCGCCGCCATAGCCTCTAGCAAAACGAGTCCCAAGGTCTCGGTGCGGGAGGGAAACACAAAGGCGTCGGCGGAGGCGTAGGCCGAGGCCAGATCTTCTCCAGCTAAATACCCCACAAAGTTAGTGGCGGTACCCTCAAAGTGGGCCTCTAGCTCGGCGCGGTAGGGGCCATCGCCTACTAGAGCTAGGCGTGCCTCTGGCATGGCCTCTAGCACAGGCTTGATGCGGTCAATTTCTTTTTCAGCGGAGAGGCGACCGATATAGAGCAGCAGCGGAGCTTCGGGATGGCCCTGGGAAAGGCGATCGCGCATCTCAGCGCTGGCCAGCTCGGGGCGAAACAGCTCGGTATCGACGCCGCGCTGCCACACCGCAATGTTCTCGACCCCGTGCTCAGATAGCTCGGTCTGCATAGCCGTGGAGGTGACCAGGTTGATCTGAGCCTGGTTGTGCATGGCCTTGATCAGCTCCCACATGAGCCCTTCTAGCATACCCAGGCCGTAGTGCTCCAGGTACTTGGGCAGGTGGGTGTGGTACGAGGCCACCAGGGGCAGCTCCAGGGTCTTGCTATAGTAAATGCCCGCCAGTCCTAAGACTGCCGGGTTGACCACATGGACCAGGTCGGGCTGAAACTCTTCTAGTGCCTCGCCAATGGAAGGGCGAGGCAGGGCCAGCTTGAGTTCTGGGTACAGCGGCAGCGGAAACCCCGACACTCCGTGAATTTTGGCACCCCGATACTCGGTTAGGCCGCCCTCGGGGGAGAAGACTAAAACCTGATTGCCCTGTCGCTGCAGGTGATCGACCGTGTGCTTGAGGCGAGTAACGATGCCGTCAACTTTCGGCAAAAAGGTCTCAGTGAAGAGAGCAATCCGCATAACAATCGAGGGGGCTAGAGAAAATGACTAACAATAGAAAGCTAACGCATCAATGGGCCAAAATCTCTGGGTGACTTTGGCCCATTCATTCATTAATCGCGCCGCCACTGCACCTTGGGCAGAATCTGGCTGTTGTCGACGCGATCTTTGTACTTGACGGCGAAGTTGAGCAGACTGTCGAGCAGAGAGTCAGACAGCATGTGGGGTTGTAAGCCCAGCTCAAGCAGGTTGGTGTTCTTGGCGTTGAAGTAGTGGTCTTCGGCCTCGACACGGGGGTTTTCCATGTGGTCGATTTCCACATCTAGACCCAGGGTATTGCCAGCTTTCTTCACCATCATGGCCAGGTCGCCAACGCTAAACATTTCGGTGAACTGGTTGAACACGCGGAAGATACCGGGGTCGCCGGGGTTGGCGATCGCAATTTCCACACAGCGCACCGTGTCGCGAATATCTAAGAAAGCGCGGGTTTGGCTACCCTTGCCGTAAACCGTCAGGGGATGACCCACCGCAGCTTGAACACAGAAGCGGTTGAGGGCGGTACCAAATACGCCGTCGTAGTCGAGACGGTTGATTAGCAGCTCATCCATGCCGGTTTCTTCGGTGAGCACACCGTAAACCACACCCTGGTTGAGGTCGGTGGCGCGCAGGCCCCACACTTTGCAGGCGAAGTGAATGTTGTGGGAATCGTGCACCTTGCTGAGGTGGTAGAACGAACCGGGCTGCTTGGGGTAAGGGAGGGTGTCTTTGCGACCATTGTGCTCAATGGTGATGTAGCCCTCTTCAATGTCAATGTTGGGGGTGCCGTACTCGCCCATGGTGCCCAGCTTAACCAGGTGGCAGTCAGGGAAATGGTCGCGCAGCACGTAGAGCAAATTCAGGTTGCCCAGCACGTTGTTGGCCTGGGTCAGCACGGCATGCTCGCGATCGATCATGGAGAAGGGAGCCGATCGCTGTTCGCCAAAGTGAACCACCGCACCGGGCTCAAACTCAAGCATCGTCTCCTCTAAAAAGGAGTAGTTGTTGATGTCGCCGACATACAGGTCGATGTGCTTGCCGGTGAGGTCTTTCCAACGCTGCAGGCGGCTCTGAATGGGGGCAATCGGGGTCAGCGTTTCGATCTGAAGCTGAGCGTCCCAGTGACGCCGCACCAAACTATCTAGAATCCCGACTTCATAGCCGCGATTGGAAAGATACAAGGCAGTTGCCCACCCGCAATAGCCGTCGCCGCCAATTACAAGGACTTTCATATCAATGCTTCAATCTCTATGCTGATACCAAGACAATCTACCAGGTTTAGCGGACCTGTAAACAATCAATAATGAGATTGCGGGATCGAGGCTTTTGTTACCGACAAAAATTTTCCCCAGGGACGTCTTGCCTACGGAGGACGTCTTTCCTTGGGGCATAATTCCTGTGGGCGAGATGGTTCGGCCAGGGCGCAGCGCGCTGCTACAGACCGTCAGCGATCGCCTGAAGGCTACTGGCCTAAAGCGTTTAGTAATTGCGCCTGGGCCTGCTCCAGGGCCTCGCGCAGCTTGCTGGCATCGCGTCCACCGGCCTGGGCCAGGTTGGGCCTGCCGCCGCCGCCACCGCCCGTAATCTTGGCAATGCCGCCGATAAATTTACCCGCCTGCAGCTTTTGCTCGATCACTTCCGGGCTAAAGGCGGCCACCAGGCTCACCTTTTCGGGCTCAGGGACAGAGCCCAGTACCACCGCTCCGGCCCCCAGTTTTTGCAGCAGGCGCTCGGCGGCGGTCTTGAGGGCTTCGGCGCTGACCCCCTCTAGCTCAGCCACGATAATCTTGAAGGAGCCAACTGCTTCAGCTTGCTCTAGCAGCTGGTCAGACTTGAGCACCGCCAGCTCCGACTTCAGCGACTCCAGCACTTTCTGGGCGGTTTTGAGGTCAATTTGCAGGGTGGTGACGCGCTCTGTTAGCTCCTCTGGCTTGGCTTTAAAGCGATCGCTCAGGTCGCGCACCACCGCATCGCGCACGTTCAGGTACTCCAGCACGGCGGGGCCAGCCACCGCCTCAATCCGGCGAGTACCGGAGGCCACCCCGGCTTCAGAGATAATTTTGAACAGGCCAATCTCGGCGGTGTTGCTGACGTGGGTGCCGCCGCACAGCTCCATCGAGACGCCGGGGAAGTCGATCACCCGCACTTCGGCGCTGTACTTTTCGCCAAACATGGCGATCGCGCCCTTGGCCTTGGCCTCCTCCAGCGCCATGACGCTGACATCCCCCTGGTGACCTTCGGCAATCCAGGTGTTCACCTGCTCTTCGAC
>JBARVK010000092.1:0-2663 GCA_049646225.1 Nodosilinea sp. | reverse complement strand
GGCTGAGAGCGTTGTCTATGATGCGGCTACCCGTGAGGTCGTTGTCACCCTAAAAGACAGCTCTCGCCATGTGTGGCCCATCAGGCTGCTGGAAATGGTGGAAAGCGGCGCTGATGCCTGGGTACCGTTGACTGAGTTGACTGATGAGCAACTGGCGAATGTAGACCTGTACGGCGGCGGTCAATATATTCTGTGGGATGAGTTGGGCCAGGTCTTCAAGGTCGCCGACCTGCTGGCCGGGGTCTATGGCCGTGAAGAATGGATGCAAAAGCTAATGGCTATAACCCCTTAGCACCCCATCGTTCCCACGCTCTGCGCACATCGCACATCGTTCCCACGCTCTGCGTGGAAATGCCCCCAGTGGCGCTCCCGCGCCCTGACCGAGAGGACGCATGAGCGTCGGGGGAGTCGTGTCAACGCAGAGCGTTGGCACGATAGACTGTTATACAAAGGATAATTTTGAGCCAAGGCCATGGATATTCAACTCAAAAAGTGGGGCAATAGCCTTGGGTTGCGCATTCCCCGCCGACTGGCAGAGAGCTTCGGCTGGGATGAAACCTCTACGGTAGAAATGCTAGAGATCGATGGGGCACTGATGATTCGCAAAAAGGCAGAGACCCTAACCCTCGATGAGTTGCTGGCCAGTATCCCGAACGATTTTAGCTATCCCGAAGATATCAACGACTTTGTAGAGAGTCGGGCCAGCGGTCAAGAGCTGCTTTAGCAGAGGAGATCTGATATGCAGCTGCACCGTGGTGAGGTCATTCGAATCAATTTGAACCCCACCCAAGGCCGGGAACAGATGGGGGATGCCCGCCCTTGTCTGGTACTAAGCCAAACGCTGTTTAATGCCTCCAGGGGTGGCCTGGTAATCGTTTCACCCATCACCAGCACCGTAAAGCCAGAGGTTAAAACGTTGATTCCAATTCCAGCGGGCTTTAGGATCAGCGGCTCGGTGATTGCCGAGCAAGTGCGCACGCTAGATCTAAGCCAGCGCTGGTGGCGCAGTACCGAGGAATGCCTGCCGTCCTCTATGGTTGATCAAGTGGTAGCAACCCTCAATCTCATCATCGGCGGCTGATTCTTCTACTCCCCATATTCCCCATCGTTTCCACGCTCTGCGTGGAAATGCCCTTAATGGCGCTCCTGCGCCCTGTCCGAAGAGGACGCAGAGCGTCCGGGGGTGCGTGTCAACGCGGAGCGTTGGCACGATGGAGTACTACCCTCAGATGGGTCTCAGGCGCTCTGTTTGTATAAGGCGGCTTCTAGAGCCTGAACGGCTCTGGTGTAGCCCGGTTTGCCGCCAAAGGCATTGAGCAGCTCCAGGGGTGACCCCAGCCGACTAAACGGGTCGAGCCGCAAAATCGTCACATCCTCGATCGCGTCTAGCCCGGCATCGGCGTACTTGTTTAGCAGAGCGTCGAGCACCTGGCGACTGGGGCCTTCGTAGGTGTCGAAGTAGCCTGTGCGGCGCACCTGCTCGGCTCGGGCTTTGCGGCTCAGGGGCGGCTGGTCGTAGACAATGTGGCAGATCACATCAAAGGGGTCGGGCTCATCGCCCAGGGTTTTGCCCAGGTCTTTGGTCAGGTCATCCCAAAAGATGCCGTTTTCCGCCAGCTCGGTGATGATCACCTGCTTGCGATCGGCGGCATTCCAGCGGCGCAAAAAGTCGCCCAGCGAGGCGTACTGCGCCTTCACCTGCTTGCGGGTGTAGTCTTTTAGGCTTTCGGTAATCAGCTTGCCGTCGGGGCCCAGGTACTGCACCCGCTCCGCCAGCACGCTGACCTCGACATCGTGCACCACGTAGCGCACTCGCTTGGGGCGATCGCCGTCGCTCGTGCCACCGAAGCCAACGCCATAGCTGCCGGGCTGTTGACCAGTCACCGGAGCACCAGAGAGTGGATCGCCATAGCTACCCTCCTCTGACTCATCCCCAGGCACAATGGAGTCATCGCCCTTAGGCTCGTAGATTTGCACCGGGTCGCCGTCAAAGTCGGGGTCGGCAAACAGCTCGGTGGCCTTCTTAAAATCGAGAATGGTAAACCAGTGCTTGCCGTAGTCGTCGTTGATGCGGGTGCCCCGACCAATGATCTGCTTAAACTCCGTCATCGACTGAATCCGCTGGTCAAGCACGATCAGCTTGCAGGTTTGGGCATCGACCCCGGTGGTCATCAGCTTGCTGGTGGTGGCAATCACCGGGTAGCGGGCTTCGGGGTTAATGAAGTTGTCTAGCTCGGCTTTGCCCTCTAGCTCGTCGCCCGTGATGCGCATGACGTATTTGCGGTTTTCGCGCACCCGCTCGGGGTTGAGGTTCACCAGGGCCTGGCGCATGCGCTCGGCGTGGTCAATGTTTTCGCAAAAGACAATGGTTTTTTGGTAGGGATCGGTGCGGCTCAAAAACTCCGTCACCTTGGCTGCCACCACCTCAGTGCGCCGCTCCAAAATTAAACTGCGGTCAAAGTCTTTTTGGTTGTAGATGCGATCTTCGATCACCTCGCCGTGTTTGTCGGTCTGGCCTCGACTGGGTCGCCAGCCTTGCAGGTCGCGGTCCAGGTCAACCCGCACCACCTTGTAGGGGGCCAAAAAGCCGTCTTCAATGCCCTGCTTGAGCGAGTAGGTGTAGACCGGGTCGCCAAAGTAGTCGGTGTTGGAGACGGTTTTGG
>JBARVK010000091.1:0-2499 GCA_049646225.1 Nodosilinea sp. | reverse complement strand
GTGCAGCTCTACCTGCACCAGACGCCCGGTGAAACCGAACACCTGCGCTTTGGCGACCTAATGCTCGATTTGGAGAACCGCCACGCCCTGCGCGGCGATCGCATCACTGAGCTGACCATGAAAGAATTTGAGCTGCTCAAATACATGATGGAGCACCCCCGCGAGGTACTGCCCCGGGAGCAAATTCTGGAAAACGTTTGGGGCTACGACTTTGTCGGCGAGTCCAACGTGATTGAGGTATACGTGCGCTACCTGCGGCTCAAAATTGACGGCGAAGACGACAAACGGCTGATTCAGACGGTTCGAGGGGTGGGGTATGTGCTGCGGGAGAGTTAGGGAAGCGGGGGAGTAGGGGAGTGAGGGAGTTGAGATAGCATCTCAGTAGGGGCGCGAGCCACTAGAATGGAATCGCCCTGGATGGGTTTCACAGGTCATTTCTCCGGTTTTGTATGTCCTATAATTTCGCTGGTTTGGCTCGACCGCCTCTCTATCCCTGGTTCAGGCAGAGCCTGACCTGGAGTCTGGTGCTGAGCACTTTGGTGCTGGCGGCTGGATGCGGACCGACGCCGTCGGTGACCACGCCAGCGTCTACTCCCGATACCGTTGAATCAACGCCTACAACCCGCGAGCTTCCCATGGCGGACCCCCGTGGCCAGCAGTTAGCCGTTACGGCGGTGACCACTCTGGGGGGCGAAGAGATTTTTCTAGAGGTCGCGACGACTCCCCAACAGCAGGCTATGGGGCTGATGTATCGCGATGCTTTGCCCGCCGATCGCGGCATGCTGTTTCCACTGGGGCGACCCCGCCCGGTCAGCTTTTGGATGAAAAACGTGCCGGTGGCGCTGGATATGGTGTTTGTGTACCAGGGCCAGATCGTGGGGCTGGTAGAGGCTCCCCCCTGCGCCGCTGACCCCTGCCCCACCTACGGCCCCGGCGGTCAGCTGGTTGATCAGGTGATTGAGCTGCGGGCCGGGCGGGCCGCCGAGCTGGGCCTGGCCTCGGGGGATGAGGTGGTGATTCGGGCGTTGAGTGAGTAGGGCAGGTGGGTGGATGGGTAGGGTGCTGTTAGGCTGCAGAACCGCTTGGGTGAATACAGGTTCATCTGCGCTAGGCCGTAACGCACCGCTGGGGTAGCCTTTTTTAAAAGAATCACTGATATAAAAACAATCGCTTGGCGGCGCGGGTAAAGGCTACGTAGCAGAGCTGGTTGCGTTCGATCACGTTGCGGTTGGCGGCCATGGAGGGCACATCCACAAACACATCTTGAAAGGTTGACCCCTGGCTTTTGTGGACGGTGAGGCTGTAGGCGTAGTCAACGGCGTGGAAGCGCTGCTGCAAATCCCAAAACTCCATCCAGCGCTTTTCTGTAGCTAAAAAGTCGAGTCGGGCTTTGAACTCGGCCTGGCCCGACTCGTGCAGCACTCGCAGCGTCTTGTAGTCGCCCGCTTCGGTTTCCACTTCGAGCATCCACAGGGGCCACTCGCCCTCGCGCCCCCGGGCGATGTGCAGCACCTCGCACTCGGCGGAGGTGGGCAACACAATGGTGTCTTCTTCCAGGCAGGGGGTGACGGCAATCAGCCGCTCGCCGGGCACAAAGCGTTTGGCCTGGGGGCCATAAATAGCGCCGCGAATCAGCTGGTTGAGCTGAGCGACGCGTCGGTTGGTATAGGCCAGCGCCCTCACCTGGTCAGGGTTTTGCTGGTAGGCGGGGCTGGTAAAGGCGCGAATCAGCAGGTCGTGCCAGGCGCGGCGGGGCAGCACAAAGCAGCCTTCGGTCTTGTCGGGGTTGGTGTCGCTGGCAAAGTGGGGTAGGGCATGGCGCTCTAGATTGCGCCGGATGTCTTCGGCAATCACCGCGATCGCGCCACCGTAGCGCACCACCTCGGTGAGCTGCGATTTGTGGAGGATCTGCCGAAAGCAGGCCGATTCGGGCTCATTCACCGGAGGCAGCTGGGCCGGGTCGCCCACAAACAAAATTTGCGTACCCCGGTACAGGTTTGACACAGCGTTGACCAGCAGCTCCCACAGCTCCTGGTTGACCATCGAGCACTCGTCGACAATCACCAGGCGGTAGCGATCGATCTGGCTGGCCTGCTGGCGATCGATCACAAACATCTGGTTGCCATCGTCTTCGTTGATCACAGGACGCAGGCCGAGCAGCTTGCAGCAGGTCATGGCGTCGATATCGAGCCGCCACCGGGCCGCCATTGCCGCCAGCACCTTGGTCGCCTTGTTGCTAAAGGCGCTCAGCACAATGGGGCGCTCGTCGCCGCGATCGCGCAGCCCGTTGATAAACACCTGGAGCAGGGTAGTTTTGCCCGTGCCCGCGTACCCCGTCAGCAGGTACAACTTTTCATTGCCCTGGACAAAGGCATCCAGGGCCGCCAGCGCTGTCTGCTGTTCAGCGGTGAGGGCCAGACTAGCGTTGCGGCCAGCCGCTAGCGAAGATTTAGGCTGAGGTCGAGCCATGGGTGCTGAACAGATGTTCTATCCCAGAGT
>JBARVK010000090.1:0-4739 GCA_049646225.1 Nodosilinea sp. | reverse complement strand
CTTGTCCGCCTCGGCGGCAAACTCCATCGGCAGGTTGTTGAACACATCCCGGCAAAAACCGCTGATGATCATCGACACGGCATCTTCAGGGGAAATGCCCCGCTGAGCAAAGTAGAAGAGCTGGTCTTCCCCAATCTTGGAGGTTGAAGCCTCATGCTCGACCTGGGCGGTGCTGTTTTGCACCTGAATGTAGGGGAAGGTGTTGGCGCTGGAGGTGTCGCCAATCAGCATGGAGTCGCACTGGGAATAATTGCGCGCCCCCTCAGCCTTTGGCCCCATTTTCACCAGGCCCCGGTAGCTATTCTTGGATTTCGCCGCCGAAATACCCTTAGAAATAATGGTGCTGCGGGTGTTTTTGCCCACGTGCACCATTTTGGTGCCGGTGTCGGCCTGCTGATAGTTGTTAGTTAAGGCCACCGAGTAGAACTCGCCCACGGAGTTATCGCCCACCAGCACGCAGCTAGGGTATTTCCAGGTGATAGCAGAGCCGGTTTCAACCTGGGTCCAGGAAATTTTGGAGTTTTTCCCGGCGCAGAGACCGCGCTTGGTGACAAAGTTGTAGATGCCGCCTTTGCCGTTCTCGTCCCCGGCAAACCAATTCTGCACGGTGGAATAGTTGATGCTGGCGTCGTCCATGGCGACCAGTTCAACGATCGCCGCGTGGAGCTGGTTGCTGTCGTACATGGGGGCCGTACAGCCCTCCAGATACGTCACCGAGCTGCCTGCCTCAGCGACGATCAGCGTGCGCTCAAACTGGCCCGAGTCGCCGTTGTTAATACGGAAGTAGGTCGAGAGATCCATCGGACACTGGGTGTCTTTGGGAATGTAGACAAACGACCCGTCGCTAAACACCGCCGAGTTCAGCGCTGCAAAGTAGTTGTCGCCGATGGGAATCACGGTGCCCAAGTACTTCTCCACTAGCTCGGGGTGCTCTTGCAGCGCCTCGGAGATCGAGCAGAAGATGACGCCGGATTCGGCCAGCTTCTCTTTATAGGTGGTCGCAATCGAGACGCTGTCAAAGATAGCGTCGACCGCCACGTTGGCCAGCCGCTTTTGCTCTGAGAGCGGAATGCCCAGCTTCTCAAAGGTTTCCAGCATGGTCGGATCGACCTCGTCCAGGCTACCCAGCTTTTTGGCCTGGGTCTTGGGGGCTGAGTAATAGACGATGTTCTGATAGTCAATCGGCGGATACTTGACATTGGGCCAGGCTGGCTCGGCCATAGTGAGCCACTTGCGGTAGGCCCGCAGGCGAAACTCCAGCATAAACTCCGGCTCATTTTTCTTGGCCGAAATCATGCGCACCACGTCTTCACTGAGGCCGCGAGGAATGGCGTCGGCCTCAATGTTGGTGGTAAAGCCGTACTTATAGGGCTGGCTAACAAGGGACTGAACGGAAGCACTCATGATGCGACTCTCTGAACGGGCTGCATAGGGGATAAACGGAGCAGGGCGGGAAGGCTGGTCTGGCAGCCTAGAACCCTAATACTTACTGGTTTCGGTGCGAATGGTGTCAAAGGATATGTCTTGCTGCTCGCCAGCGAAGGGATTGTCGGGGGTCAGAAACAGCATGCAGTGGCATTCTTTGCGCTCCTGCATGGGCACACAGGGGCAGTTCCAGTAGATGGTTTTGACCTCGGCCTCTTTGTCTTCGTAGTGGCGGCAGGGGCACAGCGGCGAACCAAAATCGTCTTTGTGCTTGGCCAAACCTTCCAGCACCACGGCGGTAACACCGGGGTCGGCACAGAAGTAGGTGCCGGTGCGCTTGGCATAGCTCTGAGCGAAGTTGCGCATCAGCTCTAGGTTTTTGTCGGTGGCCTGGGTGGTTTTGGTGTCAGTCATTGCGGGATTAGTACGCTACACAGCCCAATAATTTTATACAATTAAAGCAACATTTAAGTTGCCTAACTCAATTTTAGACTAGTTTAGCAACATAAAGGTTGTCAAAGTAGAAACTCTTTCCACGGGTGGGGTAGCTCCTGTCCCGACGGGTTATCGTCTGTAGGCAACCTAGTCCTGTTCTCTCGATGTGCCGGTGGGCCAACGCCATGACCTCTGTGCAGCAACCCTCTACCTCTACAAAAGATGACATTTTAGTGTTCCTGTTGCGGCAGGGCGAAGCCACGGCTCACGCTATGGCCGACCAGTTTGAAATGAGCCCTCAGGCTATTCGTCGCCACCTCAAAGACTTGGAGACCGAGGCGCTAATTGACCACCGTACCGTACAGGAGGGGATGGGGCGGCCCAATCACCTCTATAGTCTTAGCCCCAAGGGACGCGATCGCTTCCCCGCCAAGTACGACGACTTTGCCCTATCGCTGCTCGATACCTTGACCGATACCCTGGGCCAAGACGGGGTGGGCTCCTTACTGCGTAAACAGTGGCAGCGCAAGGCCTTGGAGTATCGCGATCGCGTCGGCACCGGCAGCCTAGCCGAGCGGGTGGCCCGGCTGGTAGAGCTGCGCCGAGCCGAGGGCTACATGTCGGAGTGGCACGAGGTCGGCGATGGCGACGTACGCCAGACCGGCTCTGGCTATGTCATTACCGAGTACAACTGCGCCATTTCCCACATTGCTGAGTCGTTTCCCGGCGTGTGCGGCCACGAGCTGGAAATGTTTCAGGCGGCGCTGACTGACTGCACGGTGCAGCGCACCCACTGGCTGGTACAGGGTGAACACCGCTGCGGGTACCTGGTGCAGCCGCAGGAGTAAGCGGCTAGCCAGGGGCGGTGGCGATCGCGACCGCCCCAGACAAGAAGCGTGCATTCAGCAAAAATTCAGTCGGCCCTGGTAGAGTAGCGCCCAGACAGATTTTGAGACGCTACACATGGTTGAACATACCCTCACCTGGGGTTTACTAGCCGGATACTGCGGATTTTTGCTCTATTTAGTGCGTCAGACTACCCCCGATCGCGTCAGTGCGCCGGAGTTCTTTGAGGGGCAGTCGAGCACGGGGCAGGCCCCAGGCCTCTGGCTGCTGGTGGCCAGCGCCGCTATTTCCTGGATTTTTGCGAAATCGATCGACAACGCCGCCAGTCTGGGGCAGTCCTTCGGGGTGCTGGGTGGCCTCGGCTACGCCATTTACTATCTAAGTTTTGTTACCGCCGCGATCGCGCTTTATTTTCTGCGCACGCGGGGCGGGTTTCGCTCAATTCCCGAATTTTTAGTCAGCAAGTATGGCCGGGTGTGCTCGCGGTTGTTTTTGGTGGCGATCGCCATTCGGTTACTCAACGAGGTGTGGTCAAACACCAAGGTGTTTTCGCTCTACTTTGGCCCCGAGGGCAGCGCCGGATACTGGCTGGCGGCAGCGGTGGTGACATTGTTTACGGTGTACTACACCCTGCTGGGCGGGTTGCGCAGCAGCCTGCTCACCGACGGAGCGCAAATGGTGCTGGCGGCGGTGTTGCTGGTGGTCATCTTGGCCACCGTTGGCCCTGGTTTAGCCCGTCAGGGATTGCCGGTCGTAGACGCCGACACCCGCAGCGCCGCTGTTACCTTCTGCGGCCTGGCCTTCGTACAAATTTTTAGCTACCCCTTCCACGATCCGGTCATGACCGATCGCGCCTTCATTACCGGGCCGCGCACCATGTTTAAGGGCTTTATGCTGTCGGGCGTGCTCAGCGGCGGCTTCATTGTTTTGTTTAGCAGCGTGGGCCTGTACGCCCGGGCCGTTGGTGCGGAAGGATCGCCTAGCCTGGTGGTACCGGCGATGTTTGGCCTGCCCATGCTGCTGGTGTTCAACGCCATTATGCTAACCAGCGCCGGCTCTACCCTCGACTCTACCTTTTCGAGCACGGCTAAGGTGGGGGCGCGCGACTGGTTTCACCGCAAAGGTGCCCCCACCGAGGGTCAGGCCCGGATTGGCCGCTGGTGGATCATTGCGATCGCGCTGTTGGGTAACCTGCCCCTGCTGAGTATTTATCTGGGCGATCGGGTGGGGCCCGCCATCATTTTGGCCACTACCATCAGCGGCACCATGGTGATGGGGCTAGCCCCAATTTTTTTGCTGGCTTTTTTGCGATCGGCGGGTGCCCTGAGCTTTCATCTGGCCTTTTGGCCTGGCATCGTATTGGGTGTCCTGCGAGTAGCGGAAAACGCCCTTGGCACCACCATTTTTCCGGTCTGGGTGAGCCTGGGCAGCGGCAAGTACGCTGTTGATCTAGGGGTCAACGTCTACGGATTGCTGTTGTGCAGCCTAGGCTACCTGCTCGGCGCTTGGATCAGTGGCTGGGGCACTAAATCATCCAAAGCACCACCTGGGTCGTAGATTGGGCACAACCCTCTCCGACTCGAAGCGACGGCCTGAGATCTCAGGCCGTCGCTTTTTCTCGTTTTGCTAACTTTTGCGGGGTCTGACACTATGAAGGGGGTAGCTCTCTGGATGTTTCAACTCGTTTTTAGCCATGCTTGACCAATCGCTTCAGTTTCTCACCCCCGAAGAGTCGGCGGCGGTCGATATGGCCCTGCTATCCTCTCCCGAGAAGTTTTTGGCTCGGCTGACGATCTCTACCGCCAAGCTGCTACAGGTGATTGCCACCGATACCGACACCCCCATCGAAGCCCTGACAGCGGTGCAGATCACCCAGTGGTTTGAGAAAGACGCCAAACTCAAGCGCGAGCAGGGGGTAAATGCGTCGGTGCTGAAGTGGGATGCGGAGAATTTGGAGTGATGGGGTGATGGGGTGATGGGGTGATGGAGAAGGGTTGATGGGGTGATGGGGTGATGGGGTGATGGGGTGATGG
>JBARVK010000089.1:0-5601 GCA_049646225.1 Nodosilinea sp. | reverse complement strand
ACACCCCAATAAAGATCAGCGGCGGACTCACCCAGCTCAGCAGACTGCCAAACCACTGACCTTTGGGCGGCGGCACGGCGGCAAACTCGACGCCGTTGTCTTCGAGCAGCTGGGGCAGTTGCAGGTCAAAAATCGGGGTTGTGGTGTACACATCGCCCGGTTCGCCCGTGGTGGGGTCTTTGATCTGATAGCGAATCTCGTTTTGGCCCACCGAGGCCCGCACTACCTCTTGCTCTTGAATGCGGTGGATGAACATGCTGTAGGGTTCGCGGGACGTCTGGTTGCCAAAGACACCAGAGAACACAATGTTGAGCAAGAGCAAGCCAGTGGCTGCCCAGAGGACGATGTTGGCAATCTGGCGCGATCGCGGTGGCTGAGGGTCTTTTTTTACAGGCATAGCAATTTGGAATTGTCGATTTTAGAATTTGAAATTTGGATTTTGGGGCGATCGCCCTAACAGAAAGAGAATCAACCGTCGGGTGGGTGAGGCTTTCCCAGTTTTGGCAATAATCGGCAGCCTGGATAGCCGTAACCCACCACGGGAGAAATTCATCTAATTGAAATCCACATCCACGGTGGTTTTGGCGGCATCGGGGGCATCAGATCGCAGGCCAGACTGTTTTTTGTTGGTCAGCCCTGACAGCAGGATCTGCGACATAGCGGTGATGAAGAGTGAGGCCACAGCGGCGTCGTCGATCCATCCGATGATGGGGATGAAGTCTGGGGAAATATCGATGGGGCTAAGTAGGTACAGCAGCGTAGCGCCGGCCAGCAGCCAGCGATATTTGGGGTGCTCAAGGGTGCGCTTATACCAGTCGTAGAAAGCTTGAACGGGAGAGTCCATGGGGAGAACCGTTGAATGTGATGGCTTTATGGTGCCACGGAACTCCTGTGTTGCTCCTTGGCGGATTGCCGACCACCAGGGGGCGAGGGCCGAACCCTACCCCACTCGCAAATGCCAGGCCCGTGGCTGCAAAAACGTGGAGATCCCCGCCAGTGATAGGGTTGCGCCCAGGCCCGAGTGGCCGCGACCGCTCCAGGGCAGCCGGGGGCTGACGCGATCGCAGCAGTTCCAATACGCGCTCCCCGTCTTGAGCTGCCGCAGAATGGCGACGGCCCGCTCCCGATCGGTGCCATATACCGCCGCTGTCAGCCCATAGGGCGTATCCTGCATCAGCGCCACGGTTTCCTCATCGCTGGCCACCCGCTGAATGCCGATCACCGGGCCAAAGGTCTCTTCCTGCATCACCGTCATGGTGTGGTTGACCTCAGTCAGCACCGTGGGGGCAAAGAACCAGCCGGGGCGATTCAGGATTTCACCGCCGCATTGCAAGGTGGCCCCTTTGGCGATCGCATCCGCCACTTGGTCAGCCAAAACATCTAGCTGCGGCCTGCGGCTCACCGGGCCGAGGTAGGTGGCAGGGTCGGCGGGGTCGCCCAGGGTGAACCCCCGCACCGTCTCCATAAACCCGTCAAGGAACTCGTCATAGACATCGCCATGGACGTAGATGCGCTCGATCGCACAGCAGCTCTGACCGTTATTGTAGAAGGCTCCATCCGCCAAACTCGCTGCGGCCACCGCCACATTGGCATCGGGGCAGACGTAGGCCGGATCTTTGCCGCCCAGCTCTAGCTGGGTGCGGATCAGTTTGGGCGCTGCCGCCACGGCAATTTTTTGGCCCGTCGGGTAGGAGCCGGTGAAAAAGATGCCGTCAATGGGCTGCTCTAGTAAGGCTGCTCCGGTGAGGCCAGCACCGATGACAGGGATAAAGATGTCCTCGGGAATGCCGGAGGCGTGGAGCAGATCTGCGATCGCCCCCCCGGTCAACGCGGCAAACTCCGACGGCTTATACAACACCGCATTCCCCATCAGCAGGGCTGGAATAAACACATTCCCCCCGACAAAGTAGGGATAGTTCCAGGCCGAAATATTCGCCACTACCCCCAGCGGATCGTAGCCAATTACCTCCTCCAGCGTCCCCATCCCGGGCAGCGCGTCCGCTGGCTCGTAGTAGACGCGATCGGGGGCCAGCACCCGAACGGCATTTTCCACAAAGAAGTCAATCCGCGCGGGCACCGCCAGAATCTCATTGCGCGCTTGAGTAATCGGCTTGCCGGTCTCTGACGTCAGCAGCGCCGCCAGGGTATCGACCCGCTCGACCAGCAATTCCCGAAACCGCAGAATGGACTTGACGCGATCGGCCAAAGGCCGTGCCGCCCACCCCGGCTGAGCCTGCCGCACCCGATTGTATTTTTCAGCGACGGCAGCTCCGTCATCTACCGGCATGTCTTTAATTAACGCCTCGGTAGCGGGGTTAATAATTGAGAGCAGGTCAGCCATAGGGCGGGCAGTGAAGTAAGACGTTAATTGGAGTGGATGCTGGACAGGGCCTGTGGTTAGTTGGCTGGGATGAATGGTGGGCCGTGTTCACCCTACGGCACGTCATGCACCTTATGCCAAAAAAAATTGAGGAAGCAACGGCGAGTCACTTCCTCAATACGATAATTGAAACCGGGAGTCAGCAGTTTGGAATAAACGGAGTTTTTACTCGGCGGTAGCTAGCTCAGTGCTGCCCCGACGGCGACGGCTAGTCAGCGTATTGAACAGCATTTGGCCGATCGCTTTGATGAGATTGCCTTCAAGCTCCTTAAACATTTCCATGTTCACACCAAAGGCATCGTTAGCCTCTTCCACAATGCTGGCCACCATGGCCTCATCCACCGGAGCGGCATCGATTGACTCGCGGTACTTAGCCTTGAACGCCTTCTCGTCGGCGATTTCGGGAAACTCGTAGAACGCTGTGCCCTCGCCCTCAGAAAGGTTCATCGCCCGCTGGGCAATGCCTTTGAGAATTTGCCCGCCCGATAGGTCACCGATGTAGCGGGTGTAGGAATGGCTGATCAGCAGCTCGGGCTGGGTGTTGGCCACCTCGCGAATGCGATCGACGTAGCGCTGCCCACCGGGGGTCATCGAAATCTCGTTTGCCCAGTTGGGACCATAGTAGTAGGCCAGGTCAGACTCCAACGATGCCTTGCGGTGTAGCTCAGGAAAGTAAACCTTAGAGACAACGGGATGATCTTTGTAGCGCTCTAACTCTTCTTCCATCGCCGCGTAGGCGTAATAGAAATTGGCTACCAGCTTGCGGTATGAGTTCTTCTCGACCACGCCCCGCAAAAAGCAGCGCACAAAGCCCATGTTTTCGGCCATGGTATGGGCTTTCTTGGTGCCTTCGCGCAGCTCGGTGGATAAGTTACTGCTCATGCTGACTATCTCGCTCTAGGGTGAATTAAAAGGTGAAGATTAAACGGAGTTTCGGTTTGCCGATGCCTGCCCAGGCTAGCTCGGCTCCCAGTATGAGAGGGCCTTAACGCGCCATTACAATGGCCACATTGGTTTAAATTAGACCGATTTGTTGATCGTTTCCATTACGAATTTTTACAGGCTGTTACTCAAACCCTGTTTTTCTAAGGAAACAATTGAACCGCTAGTGAGCTTAGGCTGCCATTCGGGTGAGCAGCACTGGGCAGGGGGCATACACCCGCACAAAGTCGGTCAGCGACTCGCCCAGCACCTTGTCTAAATCGGGCAGGCCTTTGGCAATGGTGGGGCGGCGATCGGGTGAACCTAGAACAATCAAATCCATGTTGCGCTCTTCGGCCAGTTGGCAGATGCGGCGACCGGGCTTGCCCTCGGGGGCGGACAGCTTGTAGTCGATGCCGTACCGCTTCACCTCAGCCAGGGCATCGGTCAAAATGGGGTCCTGGTTAGGGTCAAGGCTGGCCACATCAAAGGGCTTGGTCTTGAGGCTAGATACCGTATGTACTAGGGTGATCTCGCTACCCTTAACGTCGCGCAGCAGCGAAATGGCGATATTCAACCCTTCCCGGGCCGAGTCCGACTTATCCATCGCCACCATCACTCGCTTGATCGGGCGAATACTGTAGAGGTCGTCTTTGACCAGCAGCATAGGCCGCGACGATAGCTGAAACACTTACTGACTAACCGAGTTCTCAAGAATAGCTTTCAGCCCTTGTAGACCCCTCGATCCCATAATGATCAGATCGGCGTCAATTTCTCGTGCCACCTGAATTACTACGTCCTTCGGATCCCCCTCGCGCAGGACGGCATTGACCTTACTGGGATCGAGGTTGAGGTTGGTAATGGCCGTAGCCAGCGTGCGCCCGCCAGTTTCCCAGCGCTCGGCCATGGTTTCTGCTGAAACCTGCGAGGGCACCACATGCAGCACCGTAATGGACGCCCGCTGCACCAGGGGAATATCCATCAACGCCTTCATCATGGCTTCGGTGTTGCCAGTGCCAGAGTCGGCTAAAAGAATTTTTTCGATCATGATGTCCTCGTAGGGTTGCGCTCGACGGCAAGGGGCTATATGGGCATCGCCAGGGTCAGCCCTAGCGGATCCCGAGCCGTACCTCATATCACCCGTCTAAGACCATCGGTTCAGCGGGGTATAAAACTGAGATAAGGTGTTCTCAATCATCATAGGCATTGGCTTTGAGCCTATTTTGGTGCGATTCATAATTTGTAGTAGAGTCTATCCGCCAGCTGGGTTCAAAAGGAGAATGGCGTTGACAGAAGGTTCTCGCTGGTATACGCATCGGGTGGTGGTCCAGCCCCATCACACTGACTACGCTGGTATCGTCTGGCATGGCACCTACATCGCCTGGATGGAAGAAGCGCGGGTGAACTACCTCAGCGACTGTGGGCTGACCTTTGCCGATTGGATCAAGGCTGGAGTAGACCTGCCGGTGGTTGATTTGGGGCTGAAGTACCGGCGATCGCTCGCCCTAGGCGATACGGCCCTGGTCAAAGCTCGCCTTGAACCCGCTAAGGGAGTACGGTTTGTGTGGCACTACGACATTCAAAACGCCGCCACCCAAGAAACCTGTATCGAAGGCAGTGTGACCCTGGCCCCGGTCGATGTCGCAACCCGGCGAGTGCTGCGACGCCTGCCTGACTCACTGCAAGCCGCCCTAAAAACCTTATGCTAAGGATGTCATCTGTCCTGCGCCACTCTCGAAATCCTGACCTCGAGCCTTGGCTCCAAAACTGGGCCTAAAACTTTGTAGGATGAGCAAAGCGTGCCCACTGCGCTCTGACTGGCTGGGCCGGTCTAGTTCCCTTGCCCCATTCTACGATTGCCCCAACCATGCTCTTTACCCTCACCCAAGCCCTTGCTGTAGTTTGCACTCTAGTCATTATGGTCGCCGGATGGCTCGGCATTGCCCCTGTTGCCTACGCCCAGGACAACACAGTTGACTACACCCTCACCGACCTCAGCTTTCGCGACTTTTCGGGCAAGCAGCTCTCGGGTACATCGTTTGCAGCGGCAGAAATGCGAGAGGCCAATTTTAGCAAGGCCAACCTGAGCAAAACAATCCTGACCAAGGCCTCGTTTTTGCGGGCCGATCTATCGTTTGCGGATCTGTCGCGCACGTTTGCCGATCGCGTCATTTTTGACGGTGCCGACCTGTCTAATGCTATCTTTACCGACGCTCTGCTCACCAGCAGCAGCTTTGGCGAGGCCAACATCACCGGAGCCGATTTCTCTGGGGCGATTATCGATCGCTTTCAGGTGGCCC
>JBARVK010000088.1:0-2450 GCA_049646225.1 Nodosilinea sp. | reverse complement strand
TGCCGCCCCTCCGCAGGGGCCTCTGTCAGAGTACCCACAGAATACTTACCTACGTCTCTGGCGATCAGACCCTGGCGCTAATGATAGGCCAGCTTATTTGGGTTGAGAGATGGGTTTAAAGAGTTTTTTCTAGAATCGTAGGGTACCCGGTATCAGCCTTAATCCATGCACGACGCCTTAACGTATTCACGACGGAGGCCAGCAGCGGCAAGGAGATAGTATGACGATCGCACGTTGGTTCATTAGTCTTGTGCTAGGGGTCTTGCTGTGGCTGGGACTAGGTCACTACGTCGAGGCCCAGAGCGAGGCCCGC
The DNA here is from genome assembly GCA_049646225.1 of Nodosilinea sp. Taxonomy (GTDB): domain Bacteria; phylum Cyanobacteriota; class Cyanobacteriia; order Phormidesmidales; family Phormidesmidaceae; genus Nodosilinea. The sequence goes on along the minus strand of JBARVK010000088.1, from coordinate 2,137 downwards.
ATCGACTCGCGGTTAAATCGCCTGGAGTCTGAACTCGGTCGGCTCAGAACGCAGGTGAGACAGCTAGACTCTCAGCTCTCTATTCCCAACCGCCCTGCCCCTAGTCTGCCCCCAATTACCCCGCCTGTGTCTGATCCTTCCCTTGCTGAGCAGTTCGACAACCTGGCCACATTGACGATCGAACTGAAGCAGCAGGTGAGGCAGCTCGAAACCCGCGTCACTCAGCTTGAGAGAGCAGATTAAAGCATTACTTGCCGACGGCATTCCTGCCTAAGGTCGCTGTCAGCCTCAGTCAGTGTGGCAATATAGCATCGGTGTTTGCCGGGTACCCCGCTGTGATTTGGATTGACTGGGCCATTGTGGCCGTCTATATGGTCTTTAGTCTGGGCTTGGGCCTTTACCTGTCCCGCAAGGCTACGGGCGGACTGGTGGATTTTTTCGTGTCGGGGCGATCGCTGCCCTGGTGGCTGGCGGGCACCAGCATGGCGGCGACTACCTTCTCGATCGACACGCCGCTGTACATCGCTGGCGTGGTGGGCACCCGAGGCATTGCCGGCAACTGGGAGTGGTGGAGCTTTGGCATTGCCCACGTGGTGATGATCTATGTCTTTGCCCGACTGTGGCGGCGATCTGAAATTATTACCGATGCCGAGCTGACGGAGCTGCGCTACGGCGGCGCTACGGCGGCCTGGCTGCGGGGCATCAAGGCCTTTTTGTTTGCGGTGCCGATCAACTGCATTGGGATTGGCTACGCGATGCTGGCCATGGTCAAGGTGATCGATGCCCTGCAAATTTGGCAGTCGGTCGGCATTGAGCCCGGCGACAGCCTGAAGCTGCTGAGCGTGGTTGGGGTCAGCGTGCTGGTGCTGGCCTATGCCGGATTTTCGGGCCTGTGGGGGGTGGTAGCCACCGATTTTTTCCAGTTCTTTTTGGCCCTGCTGGGGGCGGTGATTGTGGCGGTGGCCGCTGTGGTTAATCTGGGCGGCATGGGCAGCCTGATCGACCAGGTAAAAGCAACAGGCGGCACTGATTTGCTCGCCTTTGTCCCCCTAGAGCGGGGGGCGGGGGGCTGGTACCAGTGGAGCGAGACTGCCGGCATCTCGATCAGCACCTTTTTGGCCTACGTGACCTTGCAGTGGTGGGCCTTTCGCCGCAGCGACGGGGGCGGCGAATTTATTCAGCGACTAGCCGCCTCTAAGGATGAGGCCGAGGCCGAAAAAGCCGCCTGGTTTTTCAACATTCTGCACTACGTCATTCGCACCTGGCCCTGGGTAGTAGTGGCCCTGGCGGCGGTCGTCATCTACCCCAACCTCGAAGACCGGGAGCTGGGCTACCCCATGCTGATGCTCGACTTTTTGCCGCCCGTGCTGCTGGGGCTAGTGGTGGCTTCGCTAATTGCCGCCTTCATGAGTACGGTTTCAACTCTCATTAACTGGGGCGCGTCATACCTCACCAATGACCTGTACGGGCGCTTTGTGCGACCCGACGCTACCCAGGCCGAGCTGGTGCTGGCCGGGCGCATCGCCTCGGTGGTGGTGACGGGCCTAGGGGCGATCGCGGCTTTTTACTCCCAGGATGTGGCTACGGTGTTTCGGCTGGTGATCGCGATCGGCACCGGGCCAGGGCTGGTGCTTATTCTCCGCTGGTTCTGGTGGCGCATCAACGCTGCCGCCGAGCTAGCTTCCATGCTGGCCGGTTTCTTGGTGGGCCTGGTAACCAGCGTTGTTCCCATTCTCACCATCGAAGACTTTGGCCTGCGACTGTTGGTTACCACAGTCATTACTACGGTGATTTGGGTCACTACTATGCTGCTTACTGCTCCAGAGAGCGATGCCACCCTAGACACCTTCTACAGCAAGGTACGCCCCGGTGGCCCCGGCTGGGCCCGTCAGCGCCAGCGCACCGGCCTCTGGCCCGCTCAGTCGCTGGGCCGCGACCTGCTCAGAGCCGGATTTGCCCTGCTGCTGCTGCTGGGGGCCATGCTCAGCGTCGGTGGCTTTTTGCTCTATCAACCTCTCACCGGCTGGTTTTGGCTAGTGGTAGCCGTCGCTGGCTGGGTTGGCCTGCGGCGTATGCGCCAGCCCGTGCTGCCCATGCCCAGGCCGGGGATGGATGAGCCGCCGGGGTGATGGGGTGA
>JBARVK010000087.1:0-1653 GCA_049646225.1 Nodosilinea sp. | reverse complement strand
GTTATGAGCGGCAGCTACAACCAGCTTGCAAATGAGGACGTGATTCGCCACGAGCGCTTCGTGTACTGAAGCGGAGGCTAGGGGGTTAGAGGACTAGGGAGAGGGAATTGTGCTTCTCCTAATCCCCATCTCCCCCACTTTATCCATCTCCCCACGCCGTCGACCTAGCCTGGTGGAATTTCCTCCCGAGCGGGGATACCGTTCGGCGGATTCATATTGGCGGGTTCCACAGCCCCAGGATCCTCAATGTTGTAAGGATTTTCAGTCGCGTCTGGGGAGCCCATCGGCTCTGCGCCGGGGTTGACCGGGGTGACGCTGGGGGTGCCCACCGGGGCTAAGGGCTGGGCCATTTCTCCGTGAATGGTATCGGTCATGCGGCGAATGAGTTCGCTGGCGCGGCCATCGTTGTTGGGTCGCTGCACCAGCAGCGCCAGGGTATAGCGCTTGCCGTTGGGGACATCGATCAGGGCGACGTCGCCCAGCAGACTGCCAATGTCGCCGGTCTTGTGGGCCGTGAGCGACTGGTCGCTGATTCCGGAGGGAATCAAGCTGATGTTTTCGGTGCGCTGCATGATGCTGAACAGGCGATCGCGCGATCGCGGCGTCAGCAACCCGCCCTGATCAACCAGGGCCATAATCAGCGCCATATCCTTGGCGCTAGTCGTATTGGTGCCGTCTAAATCGGGCAAAGGGTTGCGTAGCAGGGTGTGCTCTAGCCCCCATGCGGCAAAGGTCTGGTTGAGGGCTTCGATTCCCCCTAGGGCGGCAATCATCATGTTGGTAGCGGTGTTGTCGCTGACCACAATCATTCGGGTGGCGATCTCTAGGGCGGTGTACTCGTTGCCTACGGCCTCGCCGCGCAGGGTGCCCGAGCCCCCGGCCATATACTCCTCCTGGAGCATTAGAGACTGGTTGAGGGCCATGGTGCCCGCATCGACCTGCTGCAAAAAGGCGATTAAAATGGGCACTTTGATCATGCTGGCCGCCGACACTGGCTCTGCCCCGTTGAGGTCAACGTATTGGCCCGAGTCGAGATCGACAGCGAAGGCCACTGGGGTGAGGCCGGGGGTGAGGGTGGCGAGCTGCTCTAGCTCGCCCTTGAGGTGGGTAATTTCGCTGGTGAGCCTGAGATCGGCTACGGTGGTGGCCGCCCCGCCCTGCATCAGCAGCCCGGTGGCTGTAGTGTTCTCGCGGGGGGCGGTGGCCGTTGCTTCTCTGCCGGGGGTGGCTACATTGCTGGGGCCGAGGACTGACAGCAAAGTGCCTGCGATCGCCGCTACTCCGACGCCCAAAATGATCAGCCGAATCAGATAGAGCATCGGCAGGGGCGGGTTGGCCAGGCGGCGGCGAGCGGTAGCCGTCCGCGATCGCCGATTGGGGACCGCGCCCTCGGGGAGAGGATTTGACTCGGAGACTGGATTAGCCTGGGGCCTCAGCGTGCGGGCCGCCTGAGCCGCCGCTGAGTCGGGGGCCAGAGGGCCGGTCTTGGACCAGCGCTGGGGCTGGGGCCGCAACGGGGTGACCTTGGTGGGCAACGACTGAGATCCCCGTCCCTGCACCAGAGGCCCCGCACTGCGGTTAGGGGACGGACTGGGATAAGTGCTGTGGGGATGCATTTGCAGCGGTGCGGCCCCGGGTTGTGGGGTCCGGGGT
>JBARVK010000086.1:0-1589 GCA_049646225.1 Nodosilinea sp. | reverse complement strand
ATCACCAGCTCTAGATCCTGCACGAGCTGGTTGCGGTTGGGGTCAATCGTATCGAGGGCACCGGAGAGAATCAGCGCCTCCAGGGCGCGGCGGTTGACGGCGTGGAGATCGACGCGATCGCACAGTTCTGCCAGCGACTGAAACGGCCCCTCTGCTTCGCGGTTCTTGAGAATGCACTCGATCGCTCCCAGGCCCACGTTACGTACCGCCGAGAGGCCAAACAAAATGCTCTGGCCCTCGGGGGTAAAATCGACCAGCGATCGGTTGATGTCGGGCGGCAGTACTTCAATGCCCATGGCGATGCAGTTGGCGATGTGCATCTGCACCTTGTCTTGGTCGCCGCTGTTGGAGGTCAGCAGCGCCGCCATGTACTCCACGGGGTAGTTGGCCTTCAGGTAGGCGGTCTGAAAGGTGACAAACCCGTAGGCGGTGGAGTGGGACTTGTTGAAGCAGTTAGAGGCCACCTGGCCATCGGCCAGCAAGAAGTTGTGGTCGTGCGCCACGCCAATGTCGTAGACAGGCTGCACCCCTAAGGATTGACGGCTGACGATCTTAACCACAACTAACCTCTTCGTAAACTGCTCGTTTAGATTACAAGACTAAATCAAGTCTGTATGGCTGAAATAAACTAATTATTCCAGCCCCTTAAGCTCCCTAGCTTCCCGGCAACTGGCAATAGCCACCCAGCTTAAGCCCTGAAGAACTAAGCCTCTGGCTCAACGCCTAACGCCCTCAGCTGAGCCGCTAACCGCTCAGCCCGCTGGGACTCTTGCTCAGCCCGCTGGGACTCTTGCTCGGCTGGGGTCAGTATCCACTGCTGGTCGCGATTGTACCAGCGCAGCCACAGGCGGTTAATGCCCTGGTACTCGCCTTGCCACAGGCCCAGCCCCAGTTCCGCATCCTCTAGCCAAATACCCTGACCTTCTACAGGTAAGGGCTGATAGCGGGTCATCATCAAGCCAAAGGCCTGTAGCTCGTTAGTGTAGCGGTTAAAGACGATGTAGTAGGGAATCCGCAAAATTTGCTCATAGACTGTCCACTTATTGGGCGGCTGGCTGGCGTCGCGCAGGGTGCGACCTAGGTCTTCGGCCTCGGTGCCGGGCGAAAGCAGCTCTACCACGACAAAAGGATTTACGCCCTCCTGCCAAGTGACATAGCTCAGGCGCAGGTCTTGGTCGTTGTAGAGGCGAGGCACACCCAGTACGCCAAACCAGTCGGGGCGCTTGTACCACTGCACATGGTTGGCGTCGTAATAGAGGTTTAGGTCGCTGGCCGCAAAGACCTGATCGACGGGGTGAGTGGGTGGGCGGAAGGTCAGCCGCAGTAGCTCGGGCTGGAGTAGGTGAAATTCGTCGGGCAAACCAGGCTCCTCCGGGTTTTCGCTGGGGAGGTCGTACATGGTGGGCAGGGTAGCTTTGGCGGGCTGCGGAGGGTTAGTTTGGTACATGATGCCGACACCAGGGTTTTAAACGCGGGGCTTCAACTTATTATCTCCGTTGAGCCGCTCGACTGTAAGCGTTTGAGCTCTCAGCCACAATCTGCTGCAAAATTTCACAACGGTTTCGGCTTCTAGCTTGCCACTGTAGGTC
>JBARVK010000085.1:0-23733 GCA_049646225.1 Nodosilinea sp. | reverse complement strand
ATGTTAGACTGTTGCCATCTCAAGGTTGTTTTCTGGCGATCGCCCATGACCCCGGCCCGGCCCGCCTCAGCCCCTTCTCTCTACGAAGCCGACTACCTTCGCTGGCTTGAGAGCACGGCTGACGCCCTGAAACGCCGCCACTATGGGGCGATCGACTGGGAAAACGTGATTGAAGAAATGGAAGACATGGGGCGACGGGAGCGACAAAGCCTAGAGAGCAACCTAGTCGTTTTACTGCTGCATTTACTCAAGTGGCAGTGTCAGCCCGACCACCGCAGCGGCAGTTGGGAGAGCAGCATTCTTGAGCATCGGCGACGCATTCGCCGCGCCATCCAAGCGTCCCCAAGTCTGAAGCCCTACTTAGACGAATGCTTAGCAGATTGCTATGAAGACGCTGTCGATCAGGCCGCTAGTCAGACAGGGTTGCCTAGGGCTACGTTTCCAACGGATTGCCCTTATACCGTTGGCCAGATTATGTCGAAGGGCTTCTTACCCTAATCACTCATCTGGGTGTGGGGTCTGTCCCCAGCTGATCAAAGCTTTCGCCTCAACCACCGACGCGCTCAATTGCCTTCTCAGGCTAAGCCCCGTTTGCCTACCCCCGATTGGTTCAGGCAAACGACCATTTGCTCCTACGAGCTACCTGATTCTGATCCAGGCTTTATGAACTCAAACTTGGTATCACCCACCCCCCTACCCGCCTACCCATCTACCCGCCCCCTCACCACTGCCTCCGGTAGTGATGCTCGACGTAGCGCTTGATCTGGCGGGCCATGCGGCGAATGCCTTCTTTTTCGTCGCGGCGAATGAAGGGCAAGAACGCGCGGGAGAGGAAGCCCGAAATGCGCTCTTGATGAATATATTTGGTGCGGTTGGGGCCAACATCGTCGAGTTCAAAGACGTGCTCGCTCTTGAAGCCGGGGCCAACGGAAATCCATCGCAGGCAGTGGTTGGGCTGCACCACCAGCACCCGGGGCTGAAATTCGGTTTCGTCTTCGCCCTCTAGGCGGCGCAGGGCCAGGAAAATTTCGCCGCCGGGGCGGATGGGCAGATTGGGGTCGCAGTCGTAGAGAAACGTGTTCCAGCGGTGCCATTCTTCTTTGCGGACGAGGGCATCCCAAACGGCAAACCGGGGGGCGTTGATGGTGACTTCGCTGTAGAGGTTGGGCATGGCAGTGAGGGGGTAGCCAGGAACTGTGCGCCAAAAACCGTGCGTAGGTAACAGACGCTACTGCTATCTTCACACACACTTTGAAGATACATAGATGAGGCTAGGCTCAGTGGTCTGAGCGACTTGTTCGCTTAAACTGAGTGGTTAGTCTAACTATTCCCTCAAGACAGCATTTCTGTTGCGCTGGCGCGATCGCCCAAAGGTTTTGGCATGGCAAATCTCACCCCCAACCCCAGTTACAGTCTCAGTCTGCGGCTCAAGCTGCCCAATAAAACCGGCATGCTGGCGCGCGTTACCCAGGCGATCGCCGAGGCCGGGGGCAACCTGGGCGACTTCGAGCTAATTAGCCGCAGCCGCTATGACATGGTGCGAGAACTGCACGTTGATGCCTCTAGTGAAGAACATGTAGAGGATATTGTTACAGCGGTCAAAACCTTAGCCGAAGTTGAGATTTTAGAGATCCGCGATCGCACTTTTCAAATTCACGAGGGCGGCAAGATCAGGGTTGAAAGCAAACTTGAGCTGCACAGCCAAGACGACCTGGCCATGGCCTATACCCCCGGCGTAGGCCGGGTATGTGTTGAAATTGCCGAACATCCCGATCGCGTCTTTGACCTGACGATTAAAGGCAACACGGTGGCCATTGTCACCGACGGCAGCGCCGTCCTGGGCCTGGGGAATTTGGGGCCTGCCGCCGCTCTGCCGGTGATGGAGGGTAAAGCCCTGCTGTTTAAAAAGTTCGCGGGCCTAGACGCCTTTCCAATCTGTCTCGACACCCAGGATACCGACGCCATTGTGACAGCCGTGAAGCAGCTGGCTCCGGTATTTGGCGGCGTCAACTTAGAAGACATTAGCGCCCCCCGCTGCTTTGAGATCGAGGCTCGGCTGCGCAAGGAACTGGATATTCCAGTGTTTCACGACGACCAGCACGGCACCGCCATCGTCACCCTGGCAGCACTGATCAATGCGCTCAAGCTGGTGAACAAATCGCTCACTCAGGTCAAGGTGGTGATCAACGGGGCCGGAGCGGCGGGGGTGGCGATCGCCAAGCTGCTGCAAAAGGCGGGGGCTACCACCATTGTGCTGTGCGACTCGAAGGGCATTCTCTCCCACAGCCGCGACGACCTGAATCCCCAAAAGCTAGAGTTTGCGGTAAACGAGTCGGGCACCCTGGCTGACGCGATGGTTGGGGCCGATATTTTTCTGGGGGTGAGCGCGCCGGGGGTGGTGAGCGTGGCCATGGTGGCGTCGATGGCGACCGACCCAATTGTGTTTGCCATGGCCAACCCGATTCCTGAAATTCAGCCAGAGCTGGTGACGGATCAGGTGGCAGTAATGGCTACGGGCCGCAGCGACTACCCCAACCAGATCAACAACGTGCTGGCGTTTCCTGGGGTGCTGCGAGGCGCGCTCGACTGCCGGGCCCAGGAGATTACGCCGTCGATGTATCTAGAAGCGGCCTACGCGATCGCGGCCCTGGTCAACCCCCACGAGCTGACCCGCGAGCACATCATTCCTTCGGTGTTCGATGAACGGGTTGCGGCGGCTGTCGCCTCAGCGGTGAAGCACGCCGCTCGGGTCGATGGTGTAGCCAGAAAATGACCGCAGGGGCGCAGCCTGCTGCGTCCCTAGGGGGTTTCAGCCAAAATTCGCTCCACTAGGTAGCGGGTGAATGTCACGCCGTTGCGATCGACCACTTCGGTATCGTACTGGCTGAAGCCAAACTTCTGGAATAGCCCCAAGCTAAACTCGCTAGCCTCGGCGTAGAGCCGCTGGAGTTGTTTTTCCTGAGCGTGGGTCAGTATTGCCTGCATCAGCAGTGAGCCAATGCCCTGGTGCAGGCAGTCGTGGCGGACGTAGGCCGAGACTACATAGCCGTTGTCGCCGATGCCAGCAAAGCCGAGAATACCCGTGTCGTTTTGGGCCAGGTAAGTAGTGACGCCCAGAATGAACTGGCGAAAGCGATCGCTCTGGCCATCGATCGCAGCCCAGACCTTGGTTTGGGCCGGTGTGTAGTACTGAGGGGCGTGGGCGAGCACCGTTTGCTGATACAGCGTCGCCAACGTCGGCAAGTCGGCTTCTGTCGCCGTGCGAATGTTCATGCTTCTGGTAGAGCCGTCGCTATAGAGGTTAGAACGTTTTTTGATGGTAGTTGATGCCCAAGGTTAGGCCGTTCTGAGCGCTACGATGGGGTCAAGTTTAGCCGCCTGACGAGCTGGGAACACCCCAAAAAATAGGCCAATGCCGCCCGAAATGCTGACGGCCAGAACGATCGCCCCGACGGAAATTCCAGCCTCAAAGGGGCTGAGCACCCCAATCAGCAGAATGCCGCCGACCCCTAGCCCCGTACCGATTAATCCGCCTGCCACCGAGAGAATGATCGCCTCAATTAAAAACTGGCCCAGGATGTCGTTTTGAGAGGCCCCGATCGCTTTTCTCAGGCCAATCTCCTGGGTGCGCTCCCGCACCGACACCAGCATGATGTTCATAATGCCAATGCCGCCCACGAACAGGGAAATCCCCGCGATCGCGGCCAGCATAATCGTCAGCGCTCCGGTGATCGTGTTGGCGATGGTCAGCAGGGTATCTTGGCTGCTGATGTAAAAGTCGTCGTCACCGCGAATGTTGTGGCGCAGGCGCAGCAGGTTGGTAATTTGAAATTCGGCGGTGGCCATACTGTCGCGATCGCGGGCCGACACCGTAATAAACGACACCTCAACGCCGTAGGGCGATCGCTCCCCCCCGGCCAGGCGGCTATCTTTGGTAGTCAGGGGCACCACCACCGCGTCGTCGTAGTCGAGGCCGAGGTTGGAGCCTTTTTTCTCTAGCACTCCCACCACATCAAAGGTGACGCCGCCAATCCGAATCTGCTTGCCCAGGGCAGGCTGGTTATCGAACAAGCGCTCCCGCAGGGTTTCACCAATCACGGCGATCTGGGCACTGCGGGTCATGTCCAGATCGTTGATGAAGCGCCCTCTAGCGACCTCAAAGCTGCGCACCGTTAGGAAGTCAGGGCTAACGCCGACCACGTTGACATTGGCGTTGCGGTTGCGAAAGGTGACGAGCTGACGACCGCTCGACTCCGCTGCCACCGCCGAAACCGAGGGTACCTGCTGGGCGATCGCCTCCGCATCAGCCAAAACGAGCGTGCGAGGGACTTCCAGCGACCCCAGTTCTCGGGTTTCGCGACTGCCCGGCACCACAAACAGGACGTTAGGCCCCAGAGTTTCAAGCTGAGCCTGAACAAACCGCTGTGCTCCCTCGCCCAGACCCACCATCGTGATGACCGAGGCGTTGCCAATGATGATACCCAGCATCGTCAACGTGCTGCGCAAACGGTTGGCGGCCAGAGTTTTCGTCGCCATCGACAGGCTTTCTTGCAGGTTCATGGGTGAGATTCTACAGGTGAGTTTGGAGACGGGGCCGATACAGCAATTTTAGCGATCCTGGCGCACGGTAATGTTTTCGAGCGATTTGCCCGGGGGCAGGTCGACAAAGACGCGATCGCCCGACTCTACGCCACTGACAATCTGAATCTGGTCGCCCACTTGCGGCCCCAGGGTGACGGGCTGAAAGACAATCTCGCGATCGTCGCCGGGCACCAGCACCCCCGTTTCGCCCGCCTGGGTCACGACGGCCACCGTGGGCACGACCAGGGCATCGGCCAGCTGATCGCCAATAAAGGCCACATTGGCATTCATGTTCGATCGCAGAATGTCTTTGCCGTCGAGCAGCTCGATGCGCACCTGAAACAGGGTGACGTTTTGCCGCTCGATCGCCTCAGGAGCCACCAGCTTGACCCGGCCCGCAAAGGTTTGCTCAGGGAACGCGTCGGCGACGACCTCGACCCGCTGCCCCGGCTCGATCAGGCTGATGTCGGCTTCGGGCACTTCGGCCAGCACCTCTAGGTCTTGGGCTAGGGCGACGATCGCGGTAGAGGTAGCCGACGACAGCTCCGAGGCCGACGTGGTAGGCGTCACAAACGCCCCTTCAGTGGCAAATTTTTGGGTGATTGTGCCGCCAAAGGGGGCGCGAATGAAGGATTCGTCTTGCCGCACCTGGGCTGCTTCGAGCTGGGCGCGGGTCTGGGCCAGCCGGGCTTCGGCCTGGGCGATCGCCTCGGGTTCGGGCAGGGTTTGCAGATCATCGACCCGCCGCTGCGCCTCGGTAACACGGGCGCGGGCCTGCTCTACGGCGGCCTGGGCACTGCGCTGCTCGCGTCGGGCGGTATCTAGGTCGGTGGCGGCCAACGCCCCACGCTCAAACAGCTGCTGTCGCCGGGCTAGATCGCTGGTAGCGAGATCTAAGCGAGCCTGAGCGTCGCGCACCTGAGCTTGGTTAGCCTCAACCGTGGCCTGGGCCTGAGCAATCTCATCGGTTCGACTGCCCCGCCGCACCTGGGCCAAAGCGGCTTCGGCTTCGGCCACGGCGGCCTGGTTTTGACTGACCTGGGCGGCGGTGTCGCGGTTGCGCATGCGGGCGATCAGCTGACCGGGTTCGACGCGATCGCCCTGCTCTACATATAGCTCTTCCAAGACGCCAGCGTTTTGGGGGCTCAGATTCACGGTCTGAACGGGCCTAATGGTGCCGCTGGCCGACACCCGCACCGTTAGGGGCTCGATCGCCGCCTGGGTAGTAAATTCTCCTACATCGTAGGCATTTTGGCGGCTGCGCCAGATTCCAAAGCCCACGGCCCCAATCAGGGTAGCGGCAGCCAAAACGCCTACCAGCCAAACTAAGGGACGACGCACCTTACCGATTAAAGGAACCTGCATAGAAAACTTGCGATTTTAGATTTTGGCCAGAACTAACCCAAGCAGCCAGAACTAAACTGCTCAGTTTATTGTAACGATCGCAGCTCGGCCCTTACTCTGGGGTAGGGCAAGAGCTATCGAGCCGGCCCCCAGTATTGACGAGGCCAGTGGAGGATAAAGACGAGATGGCTATGGCAGAAACTCCTTTAAAGGTAGCGGTCGTCGGCACCGGATTTGGCCAGAAAGTGCATATTCCGGGGCTGCAGGCCCACCATCGCACCGAGGTGGTGGCGGTGTACCATCGCGATTTAGCCAAGGCCCAGGCGATCGCGGCGGCCCACCACATTTCCCACGCCTGCGACAGTGTGGAGGCGATCGTAGCCCTGCCGGAGGTACAGGCCGTCACCGTAGCCACACCGCCGTTTTTGCACTATGACCAGGCCAAAACCGTGCTCGAAGCAGGCAAGCACCTGCTGCTAGAAAAGCCCACGGCGCTGTCGGGGGCTGAAGCCGAGGCGATCGCGACGCTGGCGAGCGATCGCAACCTGGTTGCCACGATGGACTTTGAGTTTCGCTTTGTGCCCGCCTGGCAGTACTTGGCCGAACAGCTGGCCGCAGGCTACGTCGGTAACCTGCGCTTCGTCAATATCACCTGGACGGTACCGGGGCGGGCCGACCCCAGCCGGGCCTGGAACTGGTACTCGCGCCAGGATCTGGGGGGCGGTGCCCTGGGAGCTTTTGCCTCCCATAGTTTTGACTATATTACCTGGCTGTTTGGCCCCATTCAGCGGCTGTGCGCTCGCCTCAGCACCGCTATTCCCCACCGTCCTGATCCGGCGACAGGGGAGCCCAAGCCGGTCGATGCCGACGATACCTGTAGTCTCCTGTTAGATTTAGAAAACGGTGCCCCCTGCCAGGTGGCGATTAGCTCCGTGACCTACGGCGGACGGGGCCACTGGGTCGAGATCTATGGCGACGGTGGCACCCTCGTTCTGGGCAGCGACAACCTGAGCGACTACGTTCACGGCTTTAGGCTGTGGGGTAGCCAGCAGGGTGCCCCCCTGGCCGAACTGGCCATTCCCGATCACCTTCAGTTCCCTACCACCTACAGCGATGGCCGCATTGCCCCCTTTGTGCGGGTGGTCAACCACTGGGTCAGCGATATCGATCGGAGGCAGACGACCGCTCCCTCGATCTGGGATGGGGTGCGATCGCAGCATCTGATGGATCTAGCCCATCGCTCCCACCGGCAAAATACCTGGGTAGAGGTGCCCAGGTGGCCGTCCCAGGTATAGAAATGTTCCCGATTTAGCGCCATAGCCCCACCGGGCTTGAGGCTATGGGTATCCTCAAGGGCATCCTTAAAACACGGGTTAGTGGTCAGATGGGGCTACAACCGTGCCCATGGTTAAGGACACAACCCACTGTTCACCTCCCCTTCAACCACCGTCCCGGTGATATGGCATTTCAACGATACCCCCTCGCTACAGTTCAAAAGGTCAGCCAGTTTATTCGTGAAACGCTGGTGCTACCTCCTCACGAACAGCAGCCGGGTCAGCCCAGCCCTGACGATGACGACGATGGCCCCATCCCCGACTCGCTTAACGCGCTAGGCGATCTGTTTCGGGTTGGGGACATTCCCGAAGATAATGTACCTGCCCCCAACCGCGAGGGCCGCTGGTTTGTCAGCACCCTCGACCCCGCCAACGCGCTAACCAAACTGCCGGGGCTGTGGCTGCGGCCCGGCATTCGCCTGGTCACCTATCTCCGTCAGGATACTAACGGCGGCATGGGCACCACGGTAGCCCTGCCGGGGCTGCTCAGCACCACAGAATACTTAGAAGAGGCGATCGGTAAGCTAACCGCCGCCGACCAAGTGCCCAGCCCCATGGGGGCACTGCCCAATGTGATGGCTGGTCTTGAAGGTGACGGCTCGCTGGCCTCGTTTCTTGAGGCCTCGATCTTTACCCGCGAAGTGCGAGAGTTTGGTCGTTTTGGCCGCTACTCCCGCTGGATACACCATCGCTTTGTAGCTGACCCGCCCCGGCAAATTCCGTGGCAGTGGCGCACCAAAATGCCCGAAGATTTTTCTCCTAAGGTCGTCCTGCGTCAAGATGCCGAGGTCGTGGTGGAATTTTACTCCTGTCGGGTGCAAAAGCCCATTGCCCTATTTCGCCACCTCGATCGCTATCCCCCCAACAGCTATATAGCTGAAAACCAGGACCAGGTGGTCGCCGTAGCCGATAAGTAACCCACAGGCGGCTGGGTTGAGGCCGCGGCCAGCCGCTCTAGCTGCCATCCTCAATACCGCCAAGGACATGCTCTAAAATTGTCGGTAGGGTTCAGTATCTAAAAGAAAATCTTCTCAAAGGATAGGACGGAGGGGAGTAGGTCTGTGCTCCAATGACAGCGAGATAACTACGCAACCCTTGCCCTATGGAGTTCAACCATCTGAGTTTTTATGTGGAGGCGGTACCCCCCTGGCGCGACTGGTTTGTCAGCGCCTGGGGCGGCGTTTGCGCTGGCCTAGAGCCCCAATCAACCGCTGAGCCAACTCCCCAGGCGCAGGCGCTCGTGTATCTGGGCCAAGTGCCGCTGCTGATTGTGGCCGATGCCGCCGTGGTGGGCACCTACCTACAGCAGCATCCCCCCGGCATTGGAGATGTGGCGCTGCGGGTAAACGATTTAGACTCAGCCCTAGAACGGGTCTTGGCGACTGGAGGGGCTCTGGCGCAGTCCGTTCAGCGCGATCGCTGGGGTCGAGGCCGCTGGGCCATCATTCATGGGTGGGGATCACTCCGGCATACGCTGATCGAGTCGTGGCAGCCGCAGAGTTGGGTACCCGCTATAGCCCCTAATCCTAGGGAATCAGTCGCCTCCGAGGGCAGCTTAATTACCGCCATCGACCACGCTGTCATCAACGTGCCTATCGGAGAGCTGCCCCGGGCTGTGGCCTGGTATGCCAGCCAGCTTGGCTTTCAGCCCCGACAGCGGTTTACCATTGACACCCCTCACTCGGGTCTGCGCAGCCAGGTGCTGGCCCACCCCCAGGGCAGTGCTCAACTGCCCATCAACGAACCCGCCACGAGCAATTCCCAGGTGCAGGAGTTTCTCGACTATAACCGGGGCGGCGGCATTCAGCATGTGGCTCTGCACACCGCCGATATTGTGCACACGGTGGGGCAACTGCGGGCCGGGGGGATAGGTTTTTTGCCGGTGCCGCCCAGCTACTACGAGGCGCTGCGGCTGCGGCCAGGATACCAGGCCCAGGGCGACATGGCTGCCGATTGGCTGCGCCAGCGAGAGGCCGCCATTACCGAGCAGCAAATCTTGGTCGATTGGGAGCCGCACCTGCCCCAGGCGCGACTGCTGCAAACCTTTACCCAGCCGCTGTTGAGCATTCCGACGGTGTTTTTTGAGCTAATTCAGCGCCAGGTCGTGCACATGAAGGAGGAATCTGTGCGGGCTCAGGGGTTTGGCGAGCGCAACTTTCAGGCCCTCTTTGAGGCCATCGAGCGAGAGCAGATGAAGCGCGGCAGTTTGGCTTAGGGCATGCTATCAATTCTAGCTACCACTCTGATCTGATCAGCCTTGCCACGCCCGACCCAACCAACAGGCTAGGAGCTATATCTCTTGTTCAAGCATTCAGCCGCTACTTGTTGCCAGACCCTAGCGGAGAAAGCTGGTCACTGTCCACAGCGATAGGCAGGTCACGGCGGCGGCAATGGCATCGGGGCTGGCCCAGGCAAACTCGGCTCCCTGAGGAATCAGCAGTTGGCCTACGGTCAGGCCGAGGGCCAAGCCCGCGGCTAACCCCCCGATCGTCAGCAGCACCGATCGCCAGAATTTGTTCTCTTTGCGGTTTAGAAAGTAAATCGCGACCCCGATGGCCAGCGCCAGCGCCAGCGATGGTGCGGCAAAGCCCAGCAGCCCCAACCCGCTATAGACAACCGCAGGCCATAGAATGTCGTCTCGACTGGGGGTATCGACCAGGCCACTGAGCCATTCGGGCCGGGGCAGACTGGGAGCAGCCTTGGTAGGTGGCGCCGGCTCGGGCGCGTTTTCAGCAAAGCGAATGCGATCGGGCACCTTGATTTTGCCCTCCTGGCGCAGCCGCAGCCGCTCCATCAGAATGGCGTCATAGGCGGCTTCTACGGCGGCTTGCTGCTTGGGTTCTTCGGCATACTGATCGACTAAGCGATCGCGAGCCTCCTGAATTTCTTCAAAGGTTGAGGCTTCGTTCAGCCCCAGCAGTTCGTACGAATTTTGGTCGCTCATCTGCAAAACCCCACAGCCCCCAGACGACTTAATAACATGAGCTAACCTCAGCCCATTGTGACCCGGTGGATAGGTCACCTCGGCCTGAAGCTACTCTTTAGTTTAAGCCCAGTGTAACCAGCCGCCCCGCAAATAGGAAACATCGCCCCCTAGAGCGGGCCATGGTGGCTGGCCTCTGGGCTCATCTTACGGCCTGAATACCGATAGAGCAGAGAAGGCGCAATTTTTGTTTGCGTCTAGCGGCCTTGGGACTAAGAGATGTTCACCCTAGGATGGGGAATAGTTTTAGACGTTCAGCGGTTGTCTGTCCCTATGGGTATACCTGCAATTTTCGTTTGGCAGCTGGCCCAGGGGACACCCCGGATCGATGCCCTGCCCATTCCATCTGCTGGGGGCAGCGATGTTACTGGGTTAGTTAACACGCTGATTGTGCTGCTGCTGGTGGCCACAGTGGTCGCGCTGATTACCCGGCGGCTGCAGATTCCCTACGTTGTAGGGCTAGTGCTGGCGGGGTTGACCATTACTAAATCGGTGCTGCCGGGATCAGTGGGGCTCAATCCAGACATTATTCTTAATTTGTTTTTGCCTATTTTGATTTTTGAAGCAGCTATCAATACCGATATCAGCCGATTACGCAGCACCATTAAGCCAATTGCCCTGATCGCTGGACCAGGGGTACTGTTATCGGCCCTGATTACCGCCGCTCTGCTGTGGTGGGGCCTGGGGCTAGCCGCCATTACCGCCGCCGCAATTGGGGTGATTTTGACCATCACCGATACGGTATCGGTAATTGCCGCCTTTAGAACGGTGCCGGTGCCTCCCCGGCTGGCCACCATTGTGGAAGGCGAAAGCTTGTTTAACGACGGCATCGCCCTGGTGCTGCTGGGTATGATCACCACCATTTTTCTGCAGGGGTCGTTTACGGCCTGGGCAGGGGTGCAGCAGGTGGTGATTGCCTTTGTTGGGGGCGGAGCGCTGGGACTGGGGCTGGGCTACCTCTGCGTGGGCCTGTTTCAGCAGCTCGACGACGCTCTCAGCAACATTCTGCTGACGGTGGCGGTGTCGCTGGGTACGTTTCAGATTGGCCAGGCACTGGGGGTATCCAGCGCGATCGCGGTGGTGATTGCCGGGCTAGTGATTGGCGAACTGGGATTTCGCCAGACCTCGGCCTCGACTAAGGTGACGCTGCTTAACTTTTGGGAATATGCCGGCTTTGGGGTCAACACGTTTATTTTTTTGCTAGTGGGGATTGAAGTCGACCCTGGCGTCTTGATCCAGACCATTCCGGCGGCTCTGTTTGCCGTGGCGGCTTACCAAATTGGCCGCATTCTGACCACCTACCCGTTGCTCTACCTACTGCGCTTTATCGATCGCCCGCTGCCCCTGCGCTGGCAGCACGTGCTGATTTTAGGCAATATCAAGGGGTCGCTGTCGATGGCGCTGGCGCTCAGTCTGCCGCCTACCCTACCGGGGCGATCGCAGGTAGTAGCCCTGGTCTTTAGCACCGTCCTGGTGTCTCTAGTGGGCCAGGGTTTGAGCCTGCCCGTACTGGTCAAGCGGCTGCGGTTGAGCAGTCCCTCGGTGACCAAGCAGCGCATCGAAGCCCTTCAGCTCGATTTAATTGCCGCCAAAGCCGCCCAGCAGGAGCTGACCAACCTACTCCAGGCCGGCAGCCTGCCCAAAAACCTCTACGAAGAACTGTTTGCCGCCTACCAGGCCCAGATCGCCGCCGCCGATCGCGATCTGCGCGACTTCTACAATCGGCGTACTCTCCACAGCCCCATCGAAGACCAAAACTATCTAGATGGTCTGCGCCGTCGCCTTTACCTGGCCGAAAAAGGAGCCGTCAACGACGCTCTGCGCAAAGGCCTGCTGTCTGAAGAAACTAGCCAGGCCTACGTTAAATCCCTGAACGAAAAACTGCTCTCCCTTAAGGACGATTGATCTCCGACGCCGGCACTTCAAACGCAACGGAGCTGGGGGATACACAGTATGGCTAGTCGTCCCCTGGCTAGATTGACGGGGACAACTCAAGCCTGCTATCTTAAACGTAGTCATTACGACTTTACATTAATTGTCTGGAGGTTTAGCTATGGGTTCAGCATTTGCTCGAGGGGTGCAGGCTGTCAGGGGTGCCATCAAGCGCAGCAACGATGCCGTTGCTGAAGGTCGACGTCTGACCAGACGGAGCTAGAGCACCGGTTCAAAGGCCAGCGAGCTCCGAACCAGAATGCCTATCTTGACCTGCGTTAGGGCGCATCAGGTGCAGAGACCCATAAAATCGAGCATTTTTCGCACCAAGTCAGGTTTTGTCACCGCCAAAATGGTCGAGCCACTTTCCAAAATCGTGCTGCCATTGGGAATGGTTAAGTCTTCGTGGGGGTGGGCCTGGTAGCCAATAATCAGCGTCCCAGCGGGAAACCGGGAGTCTTGGGCAATTTCGGCGACGGAGCGCCCCACAATGGTGCACTGCTGCGGAATGGGCAGCTTGAGTACCTCCACCTGCCCCTGCTCAAAATGCATCATGGCTTCGACTTGGGGATACTCAATGGCGTTGACCATGCGGTTGATGGTGAGTTCGGTGGTGCTGATGGTGTGGGTGGCTCCAGCTAGCTGGTAGGGTTCGGCAAAATCGCGATCGCTCATGCGCACTACCGTCTGGGGCACGCCGTAGTGCTTAGAAAGGGTGACAATCGCCAGATTGAGCGCATCTTCCGGCAGGGCCGCAATCACCGCATCGGCCTTGCGAATGCCCGCCTCAAGCAGCGTGGTGGTGTTGACAGCGCTGCCCTCAAAGGCCATCACACCAATTTTTTCGCGGGCATACTGACAGGCCAGAGAATCAGTGTCTATGACCGCTACGGTATGGCCTTCGTCGAGCAGGGTTTTGGCTAGCTCCAGGCCCAGCATGCCAGCCCCGCCAATTAAAACGTACATGTCTAAAGGCTCCTTAATCCACGACGGTCAAGCGGCTACCGAGGGAAATAACCCCCCAGAGGGATATACCAAAGTTTTGGGCTTTAGTATGCTCACGCAGGGGAGACTCGTGCCTAGAGGCCCTACTGTCTCCTGCTAACTGACCCTCCCACGGAGCTAACCCCATGAAAGGACTGACCGGCAAAACTGCCCTCGTTACGGGGGCTTCCTCGGGCATTGGTCAATCGATCGCCATCCGCCTGGCCGCTGAGGGCTGCAATGTGGTGATCAACTACCACAGCGATAACGATGGGGCCGAAGACACCCGCCGCCAAGCGATGGAGAAAGCCTGCAAAGATGTAGAAGCCTGCGGCGTCAAAGCTCTGCTGCTGCAGGGCGATGTCTCTCAGGAAGATGACGCGATCGCCCTGGTGCAGCAGTCTGTTGATCACTTTGGTCGGCTGGATATTTTGGTCAACAATGCCGGTGTGCAGATCGAGAGCCCCTCCGAGGCGATTGAGATCGATCGCTTTGACAAGGTACTGGGGGTCAACCTGCGCGGGGCCTACCTATGCGCTCGCGAAACCATTCAACATCTGCTGGCCCAAAACCGTCCCGGCAGCATTATCAACATTTCCAGCGTCCACGAAATCATCCCCCGGCCCCAGTACCTAAGCTACTCCATCAGTAAAGGAGGCCTGGGCAACATGACCCGCACGCTAGCTCTGGAGTACGCCGCTAAAGGCATTCGGGTCAACGGCATTGGCCCTGGGGCTACCATTACCCCGATCAACGACGACTGGACCGAAGACGCCGCTAAACAGGCTGAGGTGGAAAGCCACATTCCCATGGGGCGGGCGGGCACCAGCGAAGAAATGGCCGCTGCCGTCGCGTTTCTCGCCTCCGATGAGGCCGCCTATATTACTGGGCAAACGCTCTATATCGACGGCGGGCTCACCCTTTATGCCGACTTCCAGGAGCCGTGGTCAGCCTAAAGAACTGTTACACTTCCTCAACAATCGGTATTGCCCCCTACTCTCGCGATGATACGATGCCCATCAAACGCCCATTAAGTGGTTGAGAGATAGGACTTCATGACTGAAACGCTGACAGGTCAAACACCTATTTTTGGAGGCAGCACCGGCGGTCTCCTCACCAAAGCCCAGGTCGAAGAAAAGTACGCCATCACCTGGACCAGTCCAAAGAAGCAGGTTTTTGAAATGCCTACCGGTGGTGCGGCTTTCATGAACGAAGGGGACAACCTCCTGTACCTGGCCCGCAAAGAGCAGTGCTTGGCCCTGGCTCGCCAGCTGCGCTCCAAGTTCAAGCCCAGGATCGAAAACTACAAGGTTTACCGCGTCTACGCCAATGGCGAGACCCAGTACCTGCACCCTGCCGACGGTGTCTTCCCTGAGAAGGTGAACGAAGGTCGGGCCCAGGTCAACACCATTGGCCGCAACATTGGGGCCAATCCCAACCCGGCCACGATTAAATTTAGCGGCAAAGCCACCTACGAGGTGTAGGCTGTCTTCCCGGTTTCAACCGTTTGAAGCCGGGCGGTACGTTGCTAAATGCTGACTGTGACTGTTGTGTTGTGAGGGGCGTAGCTTAGGCTAGGCCCCTTTTGCTGTCCAGGGATCTGTTTTTGTACCTCCGCTAGGGCGGTAGAATAAGTGCCATGATTTTCCCCGCCTTTGAGCAGTTTCAGGCCTACGCCACCCAGGGTAACTTTGTGCCGGTCTACCAAGAGTGGCTGGCCGACTTAGATACGCCTGTATCGGCCTGGTACAAGGTGTGTGCCGGGCAACCCTACAGCTTTTTGCTGGAGTCGGTAGAAGGGGGTGAAAGTCTGGGCCGCTACAGTTTTTTGGGGTGCGATCCGGTGTGGGTGTTAGAAAGTCGGGGGGAGCGCTCCACCCAAACCCACCGCGATGGCAGCGTTGTCGAGCATGGGGGTAACCCCTTCGATACCCTAGCGTCCTGTCTCGCCCCCTATCACCCAGTCAAGCTACCGGCTCTACCCCCTGGCATTGGTGGACTGTTCGGCTTCTGGGGCTACGAACTGATCCGCTGGATCGAACCTACGGTGCCCATTTATCCGCTAGAGGACACCGATTTACCTGACGGCTTGTGGATGCAGGTCGATAGCTTGCTGATCTTTGACCAGGTGCAGCGCAAGATTTGGGCGGTGGCCTATGCCGACCTGCGCGATCCCCAAGCCAATCTGCGGTCGGTTTACGAGGGAGCCTGCGATCGCGTCCAGCAGCTGCTTCACAAGCTCACCCTGCCCCTAGCTCCGACCCAATCGACGTTGCCCTGGCACCCGCCCTCTAGCCAGACGCCCCCGGTCAACTACACCAGTAACCGTACCCCAGCTGAGTTTTGCACCAGCGTCGAGCGGGCCAAAGCCCATATTCAGGCGGGCGACATTTTTCAGGTGGTGATCTCTCAGCGGCTCAGCACCAACTATGGGGGCGACCCGTTTGACCTGTACCGATCGCTGCGGCAGATCAATCCCTCCCCCTACATGTGCTACTTCAACTTCTACGACTGGCAGCTAATCGGCTCTAGCCCTGAGGTGATGGTCAAGGCCACTCTAGCCGACGACCCCGACCAGCCCCAGGTGGCTACGGTGCGTCCCATTGCGGGCACTCGCCCTCGGGGTAAAACCGCCGCTGAAGACATCGCCTATGAGCAAGATCTGCTGGCCGACCCCAAGGAGCGAGCCGAGCACGTCATGCTGGTTGACCTGGGCCGCAACGATTTGGGGCGGGTGTGCCTCAGCGGCACCGTGCAGGTAGACGAGCTGATGGTCATTGAACGCTATTCCCACGTCATGCACATCGTCAGCAATGTAGTGGGGCAGCTCAGCCCCAGCAAAACCGCCTGGGATTTGCTCAAGGCCTGTTTTCCTGCCGGTACCGTCAGCGGCGCGCCCAAAATTCGCGCCATGCAGATTATTCATGACCTAGAGCCCTGCCGCCGTGGCCCCTACTCCGGCGTCTACGGCTACTACGACTTTGAAGGGCAGCTCAACACCGCCATCACCATTCGAACCATGGTGGTGCAGACCTTGCCTGAGGGGGGCCACCGGGTTAGCGTACAGGCCGGGGCGGGACTAGTCGCCGATTCCGTACCCGAGCTGGAGTATCAAGAAACCTTGAATAAGGCCAGGGGTATGCTCGAAGCGATTCGGTGCCTGGGCTAGCGATCGCCCCAGGTCAAACCAGGCCTATCGTAGGGGCAAACGGTTGTTTGCCCTGTCAACCCGTCGGAGAGATGCAATCAGTATTCGGGATGATCCCTACAAGCAGCCCTCCGCCCAGGTCACCGAGGGAAACTGCCCAGCGCGAAACTGCGTCACCCGGCCCTGATCGTCGGTTTCAAAGACTAGACGGTAAACGTCTTCGCCGGGGTCTTGAGGGGTAAACACAACGGTTTTGCCGAGGGTAACGGGGTTGGCGATCGCCTCTAGCTGGTCACCGTAAACCCGCACCAGGTCTCGCTCGGTCGAGCCAATGCGGATACCGCTGCGCGTCGTCGTCAAGCTGCCGGGCCACACATCGACACGCAGTACCTGGTCGTCAATGGCCATCAGTCCAATGGGTTCGGCGTAGTCTTTAATGCGGTAGTACTGGCACTGACCGCTGCTCGCCTCGGCAATCAACACCGGGTTCAGCTCTGCTGCTTCGAGATCTTCTAGGTCCATGCCAATGCGAATGGGACCCAGGCCAGTGGTTTTGAGCTGAGCCGCCAGCAGCGCCAGGGTGGGTGCCCCATCGACATCGGTTTCCGGGGCCAGGGCGATCGCTCGCTGCATGACCCGCAGAGAACTGAGTGGGGCCAAGACGCCATTCAGCAGCGTAGTGGCCTTAGCGATGTAGGGCGATCGCCCGGCTGCAGGCGAACCAGCTACCTGAGTGTCGGTTGACAGGGCAACCTCGGTTGGCCGCTGGCCGTAGCCGACGGCTACCAGCCCAAAAACAGACGTAGCGGTAGCGATCGCCGCCAGTACGCCCAGCCGTTGTTGTCTCCCTTTAACCATTACTCCTAATCCAGTGGATGGGCTTAAGGTGATCGGTGACCCGCGAAGGCTCTACTCCCCTGGCAGGGCCAGTTAGCTGCGATCGCGTGAGGTCTAAACTTGCCCAAATTTAGGCTCAGCCGGGTCTAAACCCTAGGCAAGAACTATCATAATGGGCAAGCTCAGTCAATCAAACGTGTTGTGACCGGCTGCTCTAGTTTAGCAGCCGCCGCTTCTTTGCCTCCAATGCCGCCGTTCTTTCGCCCATTGCCGCGCCTGCGCCTCCCTTCTAAACGCCCATCTGGGGCAGCGGATGAAGCCCGCCTGTGTCAGTGGGTGCCGGTCGGCCTATTGGCGATCGCGGTGGGGCTAGCCCTGATCCCCGCGATCGCAAACTCGCCTCAAAAAGCCAGCCCTACCCTGATGCCAGCGACTCCACAGACTCAGGGTAGGGGCATCCAAATGCTGTTTAACCGCTCTAGGCTCCAGCGCCCGAGCTTAACGGTGCCCCTGCCGGTGCAGCCCGTGCCCCTGCCACCCCAGCAGGCCTGGCCCGAACTGCCGATTGTCCATGGAGAGCCCGGCTTTGCCGACCTCAACAGCCAGCACTGGGCCTGGCCAATTCTGGCCGATCTGCGCCAGCGCAACCTGATCGAGGGCTTTCCAGACAATACGTTTCGCCCTGCCGCCCCCATCACTCGGGCTGAGTTTGCGACCCAAATGGCCCAGTTATTTGACCTGCCTCTAAAGCAGCCGGAGCTAGCTGAACCGACGATTTACACCGATATGGCCCCCAGCCACTGGGCCTACAGATCTGTACAGCGGGCGGTGCAGATGGGGTTTCTAAGCGGCTACCCAGACGCAGCTTTTTTGCCCGATCAACCCATTAGCCGCCTTCACGTCATTGTCGCTTTGGCTAACGGGCTGACGCTGAAATCAAGCAGCAGCGCGACCGCAATACTAGCCCCCTATAGCGATCGCGGTCAGGTCCCTGCCTGGGCTATGCCTGCGCTGGTCGCGGCGACGGAGGCGGGTTTGGTGATCAACTACCCCAGTCCTCATCAGCTCGCCCCCCATCGGCCCGCTACCCGAGCGGAAGTTGCGGTTATGCTGCATCGGGCGTTGGTGTACACCGGCACCCTAAGCGATGTTCCGTTCCGCTATGGGATGAGTCTGCCGGAGGCTGAATAGATACCGCCATCGCAGCGGAAGTGGAGAGGCTAGGCTAGGTCGACCCGAGCCCTGGGCCATCTACCACCGGCGATCGCCATCTCTTCTAGAAAATAATTCTAAAAGGACGGCAGCGAAATACCGTCTAGACCGTCTTGATCCAGGGTAGGTAGCTCTAGGCGCTGGCTGCGGCGAGTCCGCATGGCCAACCGATAGCTCACGCTCTGGAGTTCCGCCTGGAGCTGACGATTTTCGCGCTGAATTTCGGCGACCCGCTGCTTAACTGCCACCATTCGATCGGCAAATTTTTGGCGGTAGACCGTGGGTAGTTCCTGAACGACTTGCTCTAGCATACGGGTGCGGTCAGTGAGTTCTTGCACCGTTTGCCGCAGTTGGAGCACTTCGCTGTCGCGGTCTTCGAGCTGCCCCTGGTAAAAATCAATTTGCTTCTCGACCCCGCGCAGCTGATCTCTCAGGGCCGTCATCTCGGCCTGGTGCTGCTCAGACACCTCGGGGCTGGGTACAAACCCGGCGTTACCCTTAACCAAGCGAAACAACTCCTGGGAAAGCTGCTGAACCAGCTGATCGCGAATGGCCAGCTCTGACTCCAGCCGGGCAATCTCAGCCTGGTGTTCGTTCATGTCTGAATAAGAAGACTGCGCCACGAGACTACTCCCACACCTACAACTAACCTACTACTCGATGCCCCAAAGCCTGAACCACCCCTCTCAGCCCTAACCCGGCTCAACAACGGCCTGGGCTAGCTACCGGAACCGGCCTGATCAGGCCTAGATTAAACAGGGTGGATAAGTTGCTGCTAATTTATAGCACCTGTTAGACAAGTTGGCACATTAAATTATGGTATCGGTCAGGGCATAGCCCTTGGGCCAACCGCTACCCACGATGTATAGACCCAAAACAAAGCCGCTGGCCATTCTACCCGAGGGGCAAAACGACCAGCGGCAGGCTATGCCGCTTCGGCGAGCGGTTACTCTTCTTCGCTAGCCGAAGTGGAAGCAGCTTCTTCAACCGGTTCCTCGACCGCAGCAGGCAGGGGTTCGTCAGACTCTTGCTTAACCGTCAAAAATCGAATAACTTCGTCGCTAAGGCGCATGGCCCGCTCTAGAGGCGCGATCGCAGCTCCAGGCCCAGTGTAGTTCATCTGAATGTAGATGCCCTCACGGTTGCGATCGATTTCGTAGGCGAGGCGGCGCTTGCCCCGGTGCTGGGTTTCTAAAATAGAAGCCCCCTGATCTTTGAGCATGGTCTGGTATTTGCCAATGGTGGCATCGATGGCCTCGTCGTTAAGATCGGGGCGCAGGATGTACATAGTTTCGTACATGTAAGCTCTCATGAAAACTCCTTGTGGACATAGTGGCCTTTAGCAGCCAAAAATGGGCATACATAAGCACCTGTGGTGATTATCACTGGGCACTTACCCACGCCCAAGGGATTGGCGCAAAGACAAGGATCTACAATCATACCAAGAATTAGCAGGCCAAGAGTTAGAACATTATGGCGCAACGCTACGTTAGGGTTCAGTCTCAGACCGGGCAGCTGCATTATGGGCTATTGTGCCCCGATCGCAGTGTGCAGGTGCTCGATGCGCCGCCGTGGCTCCAGGGGCAGCCCACCGAGATTGAGCTGGGGCCCGGCAGCTACGACCTGCTGGCCCCCTGTGCCCCCTCCAAGGTGGTGGCCGTGGGCAAAAATTATCCTGACCACGCCGCCGAAATGGGCACCCCAACGCCATCCGAACCGCTGCTGTTTATCAAACCCTCCACAGCAGTAACGGCAGCCGGGGCACCGATTTACTACCCCACCCAGTCGACCCAGGTCGACTACGAGGGCGAGCTGGCGGTCGTTATCGGCGATCGCTGCGCCCACGTCCCTGCCGATGAAGCTCGGGCCAAGATCTGGGGCTATACCATTGCCAACGACATCACCGCCCGGGATCTGCAAAGACGTGACGGTCAGTGGACCCGGGCCAAAGGGTTCGATACCTTCTGTCCCCTGGGTCCGTGGATTGTCCGCGAGCTAAGCGCTGGGGCTAGACTGCAAACCTTTCTCAATGACCAAGACACACCAGTGCAGTCAGCCCTAGTCGACGAAATGACCTTCAGCCCTGACTACCTGGTGGCCTACATCAGCGAGATTATGACCCTGCTGCCCGGCGACATTATTTTAACCGGTACTCCTGCCGGGGTTGGCCCCCTGACCATTGGCGATCAGGTTAGAGTGGCCATTGAAGGTATAGGCATGCTAGAAAATAACGTCGCTCTGCGCGCCTAGCGCACCTGCATGTGTACAGCCTCTGAAATAGTTGGAATCTCGGCGTACAGACCCCGGAAAGTCTGGACTAGAGAAAACCCAACCGAAATCAGCATGCCGAGGAACAGTACGTTGGAGAGGGTGCTAAACAGCAGTGCCCCAAAGATGCTGGGGTCGAGCAGACTAAGGATGAGGCTAAATACCGCCAAAATAATGCTAAGCAGAATCGCCTGCATAGTGTTAAAGCGAATAAACCGACTGATATTTTCGTTGCGCACCACCAGCAAGATCAGCGCAAAAAAGACAATCAGCCCAAAGAACGGAATGGTGCGCTCGAGCTGGCCGTAAATCGTAATCAGCGGCGCAAGGGGCAGCAGCAAAAACCCAAATACTGGGAACTGACTGATCAGCTCAATCCCATAGGGTAGCCCAGCCGTAATGGGCAAGATATAGGGCAGGGCCGCCAAAATGCGATCCAAAATAGTGGGGTTGGGGGAACTGCTCCAGGTCATAGGGTCTCTCCAGACAATAGGCTAACGGCTACCGGGCTATTGTCTTACCATATCGCAAACTTAGATTGGTCGGAGACGAGAGAGCCAATCATCAAGGCTGAGAACCTTAACCCCAGTCCCTAATCGGGCCTTTTTCTAAGCCTATGTTTAGCTAATATCGGCTACTCGAAAGCCCATTTGGCATTCGAACTGGGTGGGCTGAGCCTGATCTAAATCGGCCACCCGGTGACCACACCGCAGTACCCCCTGTTGCCAACGGGGCTGGCCGTGGCGATCGGCCATTAGACAGTTGCAGCATACCACCTGGGGTGAAATCAGCTGACCATCAGTCATGATGACTAACATTGCGGTTACCTCCCGTGGGCCAGGGTTAACCTGATCTTGTCCTAATCTTAGGATGCCCTAGGGAACCTGCTGTATGCTCGCATACGCAATCAAACGCAAACGGATAGCGCCGCCCGGTTACCCAGGTTGGCGCTATGCCGAAAGTATTGTCCGGGTCACTAATCTTTTGCTTTGCTGACTTCCCGCGACTCCGAGGCTGGCCCTTTACGTTTCTTAGGCATCGGTACGCCCCGCTCGGACGACTCGGGATCGCTGCTGTTGTGCTCCCGTTGCCAGGCGGGCACGGTTTGATCGTAGGCCATTTGCAGCGCCGCCGCCGCTACGGTACGCAGGTCGTACTCTTCGCTGAGCTGAGAGACAATGGGCAAGAAGGAGGCCAGCCGTTCGCTGGTAATCGCTTCACGCACCTGGCTCCGCAGCCGCTCCAGATTGCGGGCGGCAATTTCAGCCCGAGTGGGGATCTTCATCAGGGTCATGGGCTGCTTCGTGTGGCGCTCGATCTGCCGCAGCTTGTACTTCTCCAGGGGCGTCACCAGGGAAATAGCCACTCCGTTTTTGCCGGCCCGTCCGGTACGACCAATGCGGTGTACATAGCTCTCCAGAGCATCGGGCATATCAAAGTTGATCACGTGGGTGAGGTCATCGACGTGGAGACCACGGGCGGCGATATCGGTGGCGACGACTAGCTTTACCTGCTGCTGGCGGAACCGCATCATCAGCCGCTCTCGCTGAGACTGGCTGAGGTCGCCGTGGTACTCGTCAACGCTGTAGCCGGCGGCCTGAAGCTGGCGGGTGAGGTCGCCAGCGGTGCGGCGGGTGCGCACAAAGATGATCGCGGTTTCGGGATCTTCTAGCTCCAGGATGGGCTGAAGGGCGCGCACCTTGGTCCAGCCCCGAGGCACAATGTAACTCACCTGCTGAATTTGCTTAGGCGATGCCTTGGGGGACTGCACTGTCACCGTCACCGGCGATTGGAGATATTTGGTGGCCAGCTCGCGAATCTGAGGGGCCATGGTGGCCGAGAAGAAGGCCGTTTGCCGATCGGCTGGGGCTTTACTGAGAATTTTCTCAACGTCTTGAATGAAGCCCATGTTGAGCATTTCATCGGCTTCATCGAGCACCAGCCAGCCCAGGCTTTTAAGCGACAGGCTGCCCCGGTTGAGCAGATCGAGCACGCGCCCTGGGGTACCTACTACGATCTGAGTGCCTCGGTTGAGCTGATCCTGCTGCCGCTCGATAGATTGACCACCGTAGAGGGCCAACACCTTAGGGCGACCGCTGATGCGAAAGCCGCGCATGGCTTGGCAAACCTGCATAGCCAACTCACGGGTAGGGGTGAGGATCAGCGCCTGTACCGCCGGATTGCTGGGGTCAACTTGCTCCATCATCGGCAGCGCAAAGGCCGCGGTTTTGCCGGTGCCGGTCTGAGCCTGACCAATTAGATCCCGCCCCGAGAGCAGGTGGGGAATGGCCTCGGCCTGAATGGCCGTGGGTTCGGCGTAGCCCATGCTCTCAAGGTGGTGAACGCGGGCTTCTGATAACCCCAGGCTAGTAAAGGATAAGGTCATAGTGGTTCCTCGGGACGGTGAACAAAGGGTAAAAAACAAGCGGATGGAGACGGCGGAGCTAGTGGGCCAGGCTGAGCGCCGGCTCTGGGTTTGACGCGACTGGAGCAGCTTCACCGAACAGGTCGTAGGTGTCGGCGGCAGTAATAGTAACGGGCACAATTTGGTTTAAGGGAGCGGCTCCGGTCACGTAGACCAGGCCGTCTACTTCAGGGGCAAAGCGGGCCGATCGGCCGATCGCCATGCCAGTAGATGGGTTTTCCTGCTCGATCAGCACATCGACCACGCGACCAATGTGGGCTCGGTTGTGCTCCCAGGCAATTGGCTGCTGAGCCAGCATCAGAATTTCGCGACGGCGATCGCGCTCGGCCTGCGGTACCTGGTCGGGCAAGCTGTAGGCAGGGGTACCCTCCTCGGCGGAAAAGCTGAATACGCCCACGTGGTCAAACCGATGCCGCTCGACAAAGGCCAGCAAATGCTCGAAGTGGGCCTCGGTTTCGCCGGGAAACCCGACGATAAAGGTGGTTCGCAGCACGGCCTCGGGCAGAGCCTCTTTGATGCGGTGGATGACGTCATCGTTGACCTGGCCCTGCCAGGGGCGGTTCATGGCCCGCAGCACCTCGGGGTGCGAATGCTGCAGCGGCAGATCGAGGTAGGGCAGCACATTGGGAGTTTCGCGGATGGCAGCAATTACCTCTGGAGTCAGTCCCGTGGGGTAGGCATAGTG
>JBARVK010000084.1:0-12506 GCA_049646225.1 Nodosilinea sp. | reverse complement strand
CCCAATGGCCTGCCGCCGGGCTATCGAATTCAAAAAATGACTTGCAAACTCTCGATGCAAAACCGATATCTAGCAGGGGCATTGCGGTGCAATGCCTATACAAATCGGAGATGTACAGACAAAAATTGGGATCAAGCCATCCTGCACCGATGCTTGGGCTAGAGCAGGCTGTTTTGGGTTGAGAGCTACCTTCAGCTTAGGCAACCAACCTGGGAGCAGCGTCTAGCCCTGGGTGGAGGTTGACCAAGCGGGGGTTAGCGATCTCGTACCGAATCCGAATTCCATCCTTCCGCTTTCGCAAAGCCAATCTGTAGGGATAAACCGCTGTGCGCCCAGGGATATTGGGGGTTAGCCAAGCCGGATCTAGTATCAGTTTTGGGGCGCGATCGCCTCTATGAACATTCTTCAAGAGCGGCTTTGAGATCGACCGCAGCACCAATGAAAGCCGCATGGACAAAGGTCTGAGGAAAGTTGCCGAGCATGGTGTCGGTCTGGGGATCAGCCTCTTCAGCAAACAGGCCCAAATCATTGGAAAACCCTAGGGCGGCATCGATAATTGCCCTGGCCCGCTGTAGGTCTCGGCGCATAATCCAGTACTGGGCGACCCAAAACGTACCGGCTAGGAAGGCACCCTCCCGCTGGGAATTGAAGCTTTTGAGGTGACGACGGTAAAGATAGCCGGTGGCATAGTCACGCTCTAACACCTTCATGGTGGCCAGCATTTCGGGGCTGTCGGCCTCGGTGTAGGCCCACACCGGAAACAGGGCGGCGGTTACGTCTACGTCGTCTTCGCCAGCCGCAACGGCGTAGGCCCCCTCTGAGGTGATGCAGTGCTCGGCGACAAACTGTCGAATGGATTGCTCGGCGGCACGCCAGCGCTGGGCCTGGGCCTCATTTTCGGCTACATCGGCAATAAACTTCAGGCCACAGGCCACAACCACCTTACTGGAGGTGTACTGGTGTTTTTCCTGCTCTTCCCAAATGCCGTAGTCGGGGTCTTGCCAGTGGTCGCTCAAAAAATCGGCAATTTCGGCGACCAGCGACCAGTGATCGCGGGTGTCGAACCGTCCGTAGATGAGCTTTGCCGCCAGCAGCACGTTGCCATAGGCGTCGAGTTGCAGCTGGTCTTTGGCCACATTGCCAATCATCACCGGGGCGCTGTGGCGATAGCCAACGAGATCTAGCTCTTCTTCTGAACGGGGCGGCTCGCCATCGAGGGTCGAAAACGGCATCAGTGGCTGGTGGTCAGAGTCGCGATCGTAGCCGCAAATAAAGTCTAAAAACCGCTGCTCGTCGGTGCCATCGCTACCCGCTCGGGTGAGGGCGCTGACAATCATACCGGCATCGCGCAGCCAAACGTAGCGGTAGTCGTAGTTGCGCTGGCCGCCAATCACCTCGGGCAGTGACGTGGTTGGGGCCGCAATAATGCCGCCGTTGTCCTCAAAGGTGAGCAGGCGCAGGGCTCGAATGGAGTTGGCCACTTCGCACTCGTAGGGGCCGTGGTAGGTGGCGTGGGTAGCAATCTCGCGCCAGCACTCCAGAGTTGTTTGAAACCAGCCCTTGAGCTGAAGGTCAGTGGGCTCGACTAGGGGATCATTGACCAGCAGGCACCAGCCGGTTTCGCCCTGGGGAATGGTGCAGGCGATCGTCGTCTCGCTAACGGTGAGGGAATGGGAGGCGTAAAGGTAGTGCTGCCCATCGATTTGAAGGCCATGCCCCTGGGGCTGAATCTGGGGCGATCGCCGGGCATAGTCAGGGGCTGGGGCCAGGGTCACGGTGAGATCGGCGGGCGCAGCTGAAAATTGTCGGCAAATACCTTGGGGGGTACCTTTTCCCATTGGCATCCAGTCGGTAATGATCAACTCACCTTCTGGGGTGGTGAGGGTTGTTTCGAGTAAGCTACTGTCTTCTAGGTAGTGCCGTCCTGCGCTAGTGGCATCGGAGAGTTGCACCGTCCAGCCGCCGCCCCGGTCTGGGTCCAGTAGGGCCGCCAGCAGAGCCGGATAGTCAAACCGACCAGGGCAGTACCAGACGATCGCCCCGGTACTGGTCACCAGGGCGGCGGTACGGCGATCGCCAATCATAGCCAGGTCGCGAATCTCAGGAAACCTGGATTCTTGCATTACGTACTCTCCCCACCAACTGCATTGGCCCGCCTATACCCTACGACATTAGCCTAAGGGGTCGTCCTTGCCGTTTTCCTCTGGCTAAAGGCATATTACGTCCTGTGCGGGCAGGGCGGTCATGATACAAGCCGGTTCCGTTCTGTCGCTACTAATTGACGCCGCTCGCTCTACATCGAAGGATGGGGCGGCTGATCTAAAAATTGTGTCTTCGGCAGGAGGGAATCTCAGCTCGCCGATCTGTACCTTGGAAAAACTGATGAATAGAGATCGATGGCATCGAGAAGGCCCAGTCTTTAACGGTAGACATACGCCTAGCATTTCGAAGCAGAACCATTTCTCTACCCCTAACCCACGACAAAACAGTGTTATTCCCCTATGGCCCAGCAACCTGACTCAGTGACGAGGGAACGTATTCGTCAGGCGGCCAAGTCTAAGCTGGGCTACGACTCGCTGCGACCCGGGCAAGAAGACGCGATCGCGGCTCTGCTCAAGGGCCACGATGTGCTGGCTGTAATGCCCACCGGATCAGGCAAATCGGCTATTTACCAGCTGGCCGGGGCGCTAATTCCGGGGGCAACGGTGGTGATTTCGCCGCTGCTGGCCCTTCAGCAAGACCAGGTAGACTCGATCGGCGAACAGTCGGTGGGTGATGCTCTGGCGGTCAACTCTACCGTGACCAAGGCCGAACGCAAGGAAGCGTTTGAACTACTGGCCGACGACGACCTGGAATTTATTTTTTTGGCTCCGGAGCAGTTTAACAATCCAGAGACCCTGGAGAAGCTGCAGGCAGCCCAGCCGTCGCTGTTTGTGATTGACGAAGCCCACTGTATCAGCGAGTGGGGCCACGACTTTCGCCCCGACTACCTGCGGCTAGGGGCGGTAATCGATAGTCTGGGCCATCCGCGAGTGCTGGCGCTGACGGCAACGGCGGCCCCAGCCGTGCGGGAGGAAATTGTTGACCACCTCAACATGCGCGACTTTGAAGTGATCGTGCAGGGGTTTGACCGGCCCAATATTTGGCTAGAGGTGCGGCGATTTGAGGATGAAGCCGAGAAGGAGGCCGCCCTCGTCGATCAGGTGGTGCGGGCTACGAAGCCGGGCATTGTCTATGCCGCCACCCGCAAGCAAACCGAAGCGATCGCTGAGGTGCTGGTGGAGCAAGGGGTGGAGGCGATCGCCTACCATGCCGGCATGAAAACTAGCGATCGCGAGTTGGCCCAAGCCGCTTTTATGGACGATCGAGCTGAGGTGATTGTCGCTACCACCGCCTTTGGCATGGGCATCGACAAACCCAACGTGCGCTTTGTCATTCACCACACCATCAGCGACTCAGTCGATTCGTACTATCAAGAGATTGGTCGAGCCGGGCGCGATGACGAGGCCTCGTTTGCGCTGCTGTTCTACTGCACCGACGATCTCAACATTCGCCGCTTTTTGGCCAGCAGTGGTCAAATCGATGTCGAGCAGGTGGAACAGGTCGCGATCGCCATCCAGGCCCAGAAAGAACCGCTGAGTCGTCAGGATTTAAAAGAGCAAACCGAGCTTTCCCAGGCGAAGGTCGCCACCGCTCTCAACCATTTAGACGCGGTGGGAATGATTGATGTGCTGCCCACCGGAGACGTGGTGGCTAGCGAAGCTAACCCCGATCGCCCCAGCGTGGCTGAAGCGGCTGAGGCAGCAATTCAGGCCCAGGAACGCTATCAACTCTACGTGCGATCGCGGCTCGAAATGATGCGCGGCTATGCCGAAGTGCGCGACTGTCGCCGCGAATATTTGCTCAACTACTTCGGCGAAAAGCGCGATCAGCCCTGCGGTTTTTGCGACAACTGTAAAGCGGGCATTGTAGTAGACGACGATGGCGTTGAGCAGCCCTTTGCTATGAATAGCCAGGTGGCTCACCCCGCCTGGGGCGAAGGCATGGTAATGCGCTACGAAGGGAACAAAATTGTGATTTTATTTGGCCAGGTTGGCTATAAAACGCTCGATGTTGAGCTTGCCCTGGAGCAGCAGCTTTTGGAACCCGTCAGGGGCACCAAAACAGAGGGCAACGCACCCCGTCGCCCGATTGCTTAATTGGCCAGTTTAGCCCCCTCCAGGGTCTAGGGGCTGTCATTAATTGACTGTTGACAGCCCAAACATCATAGGAGGGAGCCATGGGTCTGCTTTCTCTGTAGAACCAGCCTATTTATTCGTAAAGCCAGCCCTTGGCAGCGGGTTCCCAGCTGACCAATTCGCTATCGCTAAACCACAGGGCAATTTCGGCCTGAGCCGTTTCGGGAGCGTCGGAACCGTGGATGATGTTGCGGCCTACGGTGACGCCGAGGTCACCGCGAATGGTGCCGGGTTCAGCTTCAAGGGGCTTGGTCGCGCCAATGATTTTGCGGGCCGAGGCAATTACCCCTTCCCCTTCCCACACCATGGCGACCACTGGGCCGGAGGTAATAAAGTCAACCAGTCCGGCGAAGAAGGGGCGCTCGCGGTGCACATCGTAGTGCTTTTCGGCCAGCTCGCGGGAGACGGCCATGAATTTCAGGCCCACCAGGGTAAAGCCCTTGGTTTCAAACCGACCAATGATGTTGCTGACCAGACCGCGCTGAACACCGTCGGGCTTGATCATCAAAAAAGTGCGTTCCATAAGAGACCTGTTCCTAATGCGTGGTGAAAGGGATTGTGGTGAAGACCTTTTCTATGCTGGGAAACGGTGGCCACTTTGTAAAGGATTTGGTCAAAGATTTATGGTTTGGACGTGGGCAGAGGCCAGTAGCGATCGCCCTCGGCATCATATCGCCAGCCGCAGCTGTCGGGGTCGCGATCGCGGCTCCACTGCCAAAACTGGGGCTGTGTGTGATGGTTGACGACATCGGCAACGGCGCAGCCCAGCCGCTGGGCCAGGTCGGTGGCCGTCAGCGAGAGGGGCGGCGGCACCACCTGGGCCAACGCTGTATTCGGTGAGCGAAAGGTGTAGAGCACGTCCCCGGTGGGGGTGGGTTCAAAGTCGCCCCAAAACTCCTCGGCCCGCTGGTCGAGAAACTGGCGAGCCTCGCGCCCGGTAATCTGAGCCGCGATCGCAAAGTCGAGCACGCTTAGGCGGCCCCCGTGGGCAGCAATTTGCGCATAAAACAGCTGGTGAAGTGCCTGTTCCCGAGCTTTGCGCCGCCGCCAGTACCACAGGCCACCGCCCGCCAATCCGGCCACCACCAGCCAGGGCAGCAGCAGCTGAATCAGCAGCACGGTGACCAGGGCCGCCCCGGCCATGATCAGAGCCATCAGCAGACGGTATTCAAGCCCGGAACCGGAGCTGTGGAGAGGCCGCAGGGGCATAGAGTCCTCAGGGATGGGGGAGCGAGGTGCCCAAACTAGTTTGGCACTTGGTCGCGCGATCGGGGCTACTGGAGGTCAGCTAAAATGCTGTCATGCCCTGCGACGTTGAGCGCTGCTTGAAGCAGCGCTCAACGCCTGTCTCCCTATGCTGCCACAGCCGCCTTCATGCTGACCTTTGCCACCCCCACCGACGAAACCCAGGCCGCCCAGCTCATGCAGCCCTGCCTCATTCGCGTGGTCGACAACATTCGCAAGCACACCGAAACCCTCGACTGGCGCAGCGACTACCTGGAACAGGTGCGCTGGCCGGGCGATACCACCGCTGCCCAGCGCCAGCAGGTGCGCGATCTGGCGGCTCAGCTAGAGGGTGCCTCGGCGGAGAAAGAGGTGGCCATTCGCCAGCAGCTCAGCCAGCTGCCCACCCCGGTACCCAGCTACGAGCTTCGGCTTACCCAGGGGGCCGACGCGACACCGACCGAGGCCGATCGCACGGCCAGCCTCGACGTGTGGGAACTGTGTTTCACGGTGTGCTTTAGCGACTATCGGCCTGGGCAGCCCGCCACCGTTGACCCGGCTCTGATCGACCCCGACGGCGAGATCAACTGGCTCACCCTCGATGAAAAAGCCAAGTCCCTGGTGGAGCGGGCAATTGACCAGGCCATTGGGCAAGCTATTGCCCAGTCCGGGGGCATGGCCTAGGTGAACAATGGGGCACAATGGAAGTAACTGTCCCAGCTGCCTAACTCCACTGCAATGCTCGATCTGCACAGCCACACGACATTCTCAGACGGTACCCTAACGCCAAGTGAGCTAGTGGAGGCCGCGATCGCCGCTGGCGTGCAGGCCTTGGCCATCACCGACCACGACACCCTGGCTGGGTGGGATGAGGCGATCGCGGCCTCAGACGATCAATTGGAGATCGTGCCGGGGGTCGAGCTGAGTACAGTAGAAAACGGGCGATCGCTGCATATTCTGGGCTTTTACCCCAACCGCAGCAGGCTGGAGCCGCCCCTGAGCGAACGGATTGAAGGTCGCCGCCGCCGCGCCCGGCAAATAGCCGCCAAGCTGGCCGAGCTAGGCTACCCCATCGAGCTGCCCCCGATGTTGGGCTCCATGGCCCCGGGCCGCCCCCACCTGGCGGCGGCACTGGTCAAAGCGGGCCACGCCGCCACTAAGCGAGAGGCCTTTGACCGCTGGCTGGGCGACCATGGCCCCGCCTATGTCCAGTACGAAAAATTTTCTGCCGCCGAGGGCATTCAGCTGCTGCGAGACTGCGGCGCCGTGCCGGTGTGGGCTCACCCCTGCCTGTTTAAAGGATCGACTGTCGAGACCTTGATGCCTCAGCTGGTAGAGGCGGGGCTGATGGGCGTCGAGGTGTACCATCCCCACCACAGCCCTAGCGATGTGCGACGGCTGGAAGCCTACTGCCACCAGTACGGCCTGCTGATGACCGGCGGCAGCGATTACCACGGCCCCCCAGAACTAAAAGCGGGACGCGCAGACCGCTCGACGTCCCAAAAACAAAAGCCATCGGTTGTTCCCGTAGGGCTTAACCACCTGAACCTTCCCCTGACGCTGCTACAGCCGCTGAAGCAGGCCGCCGCTGCGCTAGTGACCGACTCAGCCAGCCATGCATGATCTCACCTTTGACACCCTGAGCGGTGTGCTGGCGGGAATCTTAAGCCTCAACCCCGACGCCTTTTTGGCCCTGCGCCAGTTTTCTGCCGATACCGTAGACAGCCTGGCCCTGGGAGTGGTGTTTTTGGCTGGGCTATCCCAGGCGATCGCTCAGAGCATTATTTTATTTGCCAATCGGGTTAAACCCCTGCGATTTGGCCTAAGTCTGGTGCTGGCGGCGCTGCTATTTGTGGTGGGCTACCTATTTTGGGCACTGAGTATCTGGCTGGCCAGCCGCTGGTTTTTAGACCAGGCCATTTCGTGGCAGGCGATTACCGACAGTTTGGCGTTTAGCTACCTGCCGTTAGTCTTTAGCTTCTTTGGCGCCATGCCCTACCTGGGCGTGCCGGTGCTGCGGCTGCTTTGGGTGTGGA
The DNA here is from genome assembly GCA_049646225.1 of Nodosilinea sp. Classification (GTDB taxonomy): domain Bacteria; phylum Cyanobacteriota; class Cyanobacteriia; order Phormidesmidales; family Phormidesmidaceae; genus Nodosilinea. The sequence continues at coordinate 5,008 of JBARVK010000084.1, read as the reverse complement.
ACCTGCTGGCGGTGGTGGTGGGCTTTGCGGTGCTAGCCAACCTGAGCGCTTCCCAGGCCGTAGGTCATGTGGTGCTGGGCTGGATTGTGCTGCTGGTGCTGCAGCAGACCGTAGGGCAGCCGATTGTCAACCTGGGGCGATGGCTCACCAACCACATCGCCGGGGTCAAGCTGGTAAGCAACCGCAGCCAGCTCAAGACCCTAATTGCAAAGCATTCTCTGAGGGCCCAGGCAGGAGTCAACAAGCGCCCTGCGTCCGTGATTGCACCCCTACCGACTGCTGATACTGGCCGGGAAATTGGATTCGATCCATTGAGTGCTGGCACCTTAGAAGAACTCTCGCAGCGGCACCCCTTGTCGGTTACACAGCGGCTCAACTGGGCCTGGATCTATCTGGGGCTAGGCCTACTGGCCCTGGTAGTAGCCCTCAGCCTAGAACCCCTGCGCGGGATCATCACCACCTGGCAGGGGCAGAGCCGGACGGCCCGCTGGCTGGCCGACTTGGTCTGGATTGGCGCGATCGCTCTAGTCGTAGCCGCCATGCTGGCCCCCCTCGAAGCCCTAGGGTGGTGGGCTGGCTGGTATGGCGACGGGGTTAGCACCCTAAGCCCCCAGCCGGTGGATGACCCCGACAACAACTCCACCTGTCCAAGCCGATTCATTGTCTACCTCGACGGTATCAGCCAGGTCACCGCCGACTATCAGCCCGCCGTAGCCCGCTATCTCAACGACCTGAGCCACCACCTACCCACCGACATTGCTCTGGTTAGAGGGCTGATTTCCTATTCGGTGCTGAATCGATCGCTGACCCAAGATCGGCCCCTGGCTTTCTTTTGGCGCGGCATTGAGGCCTTGACCCAGCGTCTCGGTGACTGGGTAGGTCTCGTGATCAACCTGCGTAATATTTTGATTGTGGCGGTGTCTGCCGACCAGCGCTTTGGCCCAATCTACAACCAGGGGGTTGCCCAGCGGGTCTACGAAAGCCTGGTACAGGCAGGGTATCCTGCCAGCGGCGGTATTCCCCTAACGCTGATCGGCTACAGCGGCGGTGGGCAGATTGCCCTGGGTATTTTGCCTTTTCTAAAGCAGGCCCTAGGGGCACCGATTGAAATTATTTCACTAGCTGGGGTAATCAGTGGCAACGGGCGCGCCACCGAAGCCGAGCAGATCTACCACCTGGTGGGCACCAAAGACCCGGTTGAGCGCCTGGGGCCGGTTATGTTCCCCCGCCGCTGGAAGGTCGTGCCCCTGTCCTACTGGAACCGAGCTAAGCGTCAAGGCAAGATCACCTTCATCAGCCTGGGGCCAGTGGGCCACCAAACGCCGGGGGGCGTGCTAGACGACCAAGCCTCTTTGCCCGATGGCCGCAGCCACCTGCGGCAAACATTAGATCTTACCCTCGATATTTTGGTCGGTGACCTGCGCCAGCACCTGGATATTCAAAAAATTCAGGTGGTCAAGCTGGGCAATTATTACCACTTTCAGAGCGCAGCCTTTAACCACCCCGGCTACTACCCCGTAACGCAAACGCTGCCCGCCCCCTGGTACCGCCCAGTGGGCAACTGGGTGGGGCGGCTGGTGCTGCCTGAGCCCGACCAGCGCCCCCACCTCGACGGTGTTTGGCTAGAACTGCTGCACACACCAGATGCCTACCGGGGCTGGCGGGGCCAGCGGGTGCGCCTGCGCTGGCAGAGCGTATCAGACCTCAAAACCCGATTTCAGTCCGTGACCCGCGATATTCACTTCAGTGCCGAGGCCGAAGAGTCTCACCGCCAGGGGCTAATTTTGCCCACCCGTCTCAACCACTGGCGGCTGGTCACCCCACTGGAATCGTTGGCTGGAGCGCACCCCATCGACGATATCATCGTCAAACTGCCAGAGCCTGTAATCGTAGACAGTGGCTCACCCCATCACCCCCACACCCCATCACTCCCCGACTCCCTCACCCTCACCATTGCCCATGAACCGATCCAAATCTCTGGCCCCTACACTGCTCTGGTGCAATTCCTGGAGCCTGTAGACAAAACTCTAGAACGCTATCGGGTCATACACTACAACCCCGCCACGCAGGCCTTTGACGGGCTGAGCGAAACGGTGCGACTGCCCAGGGTGGTACCTGACGACAATGGAGTTGCCCCCTTTACCAACCCTGGGCTAGAGCGATCGCCCCAAAACAGCACCGGCTGGTATCTCTACGGTGCCCAAGACCACGATGGCGACTTTGTGGTGAAGGCGCTGCGACCTCGCAACCTATTTCAGCTTCAGCCCAATCGCGTCATTACCAGCGCCCGGCAGGGCGTACGCTACCTGCGGCGCGAGTTGTGGAGCGATCTAGAGCAGAAAAAGGGCACGGCTGAAGCCGTATTAATTGACCCCAAAGCCGCCACCGATCAAGCGGCGTTGGCGGAGCCTGGCCTTTGGTCAATCGCCCAGTGGTGCGAGGGCGACCAAGCCCTGCTGGTGCATGTCTATGGTGGCATTGGTGGTCAGCAGCGCGAGCCCGCCGCCCAAGGACCCATTTACTTTGGCCACTTCGCCTACGGCATTGCCACCGTGGTGCGCGAGCCCCTGGCCGACGAGCTGCAGTTCGATATTCACTACCACCAGGTCTATACCCACAACCGGCGCGGGCTGGCGGCGGGTACCCTCGACTGGTCGCTGTACATGGGCGATCGCCAGTGGGGCTTTATGGGCACCCGGCCCGTATCGGATATTTTAATTAAACTGCCCGCCTACACCCAGCCCTTTGATTTTAACGGTCACCCCTGGTCGGCCCTCGATGACCTGTGCCTAGAGCTAGAGCTGATGACCGCTCGCTATCGCACGGGCGATGGCACCGGCGTCACCTACGTCGGCCCTGCCAACAACTGCGCCCAAGACTCCAACCAGGCCATGTACGCCAGCGCTATCCACATTGAGGCCGCCGTCACCGCCCACCGCGCCACCCTCGAGGCCTGGGAGGCCCAGAACCCCGACCAAGCCCAGCAGTTTCGTCAGCTCCTTCACCTGCGCCACCAGCTGCAGCAAAAGCTGCTGCCCTTCGGCAGCGCCCGAGCCGACTGGGCCAATGAGCAAGTCACTTTGGGCAGCAATCTGTCAGACTTTCCGCTCAAAACTATTGGGCGGGGTTTGCTGAGCTGGCGCACCATGCTGCCGCGCAAAGCCAGCGACACCATCACTGAGCTCTGTTTACGCCACGGGGCCGCCCTCTGGGTGCTACGCACCAACCAACTCGGGGGGCACAACCCCGATATTGATCCCCTGGCCCCCTTCACGCTGTAGGCCCTTTGAGGGAGATATGCCATGGGTCTCCCCATTTACACTGTAGGCAAGACCTAGATCCAGCCGTGTCAACGCCCTAGGGGCCATGAGTGCTCATGGTCTAGGTGCTCATGGTCTAGGATTACCGCCGAGTTTAGAAACCGTACCAGGATGTCTCAACAACCAGGACCGCACCCCGACGCAGCCGATACGCCTTCCCCACCGACGGTTCCCTACTGGCACGTATATACGGATGAAAACGGCGTCAGCCATCAGCGCCGCTGCTGTCTTCAAGACTTTAATCTCAGCAGCATTGCGCCCCCCGCCGCCCCCCAATGGATGGCGGAACTCCAGCAGTCGGGCGGTACAGTCCGGTTTGCGGTACTGCCGGTAGGCTGGGTGGGTACCTGGCACGAAAACCCTAAACCCCAGTGGATTGTTCCGTTATCGGGGTGCTGGTTCGTAGAAACCATGGATGGCCAACGGGTCGAAATGGGGCCTGGGGAGCTGTCCTTTGGTCAAGATCAGGGCACCACGGCAGATGCTGAGGGGCGCAGGGGCCATCTCTCCGGCACGGTCGGTGATGCCCCCTGCGCCATGATGATTGTGCAGTTTGACTCAGCGCCGCCGCCAGCCCAGCCCTGTTCTATGCCGTAACTCCGAGATCTATGAATTTACCTAGTCAGTCTGCTCTACAGGTGCAGCGCACGGGGGCGATCGCCCTCACCGTTAGCGACATCGATCGATCCGTTGCGTTCTACACCCAGGCGCTGAGGTTTGAGCATGTCTCAGATCTGACCCTGGTGGACCAAACCTATAACCATGCTCAGGTGCGAATTGTCCGACTTCGTCTGGGCGATGAGCACATTGAACTGATGCAGTACCTCGGGCTAGAGAGTCAGCCAATTCCGCTCGATTCTCAGAGTAATGACCTGTGGTTTCAGCATTTTGCCGTTGTGGTCAGCGACATGGACGCGGCCTACGCCCATCTTCAAACCTTTGCGATTCAGCCGATTTCTACAGCGCCCCAGACCTTTCCCCCTGCAAATGAGGCTTCAGCCCACATTCGCGCCTTTAAATTTAAGGATCCTGATGGTCACAATTTGGAGCTTATCTGGTTTCCGCCCGACAAAAGCGAGGAGAAGTGGCAGCAGCCGACCGATCGTCTGTACTTGGGCATTGACCACAGCGCGCTAGCGGCAGCCGATACCGAAGCAGGCCTTCAGTTCTACCGCGATCGGCTGGGACTGCCGGTAAAAGGGCAAAGCTTAAACTGGCGAGAGGTCCAGGCGCAACTGGATAATTTACCCGGTGCATCGGTACAAGTGACCTCGCTGCGACCTGAGCAAGGCAAGATTGGGATAGAACTGCTGGACTATCGTAAACCGGGTCAGGGTCGCCCCGCCCCAGCGGATTGGCAGCGCAGCGACATTCCTCACATGCACATTGAGCTATTCGTGGCGGATCTAGAGGCGGCGGTCGAAGCGCTACGGGGTGATAATGGGCCGATAATGCCGTTGCGATTGGTCAACCCCAAGGACTCGTCTCTCTATCGCCAAGGGTTTTGGATCAAAGATCCCAGTGGCCACGCGTTGCTGCTCACCACCGCATAAGTATTAGGGGAGGATCGCCCCACCGCAGGTGTCGAGTATCCCCGCTTCTCAACGGCTCTATTTGCAGTTTTTACAGACTGTACCGAATATCTAACGGTAGTCAGCGGTGATATCGCTCCAGCAGTAACCCATGTA
>JBARVK010000083.1:0-3228 GCA_049646225.1 Nodosilinea sp. | reverse complement strand
AGCTAAACCAGGCTAATGCAGCGTCAGAACTTAACTTTAGGGTGTTGCCTTCTGAAAAGCCTTCATAGCAAGACTTTCTGAGAGTGCTGCCCCCTATGCTTAGTCCTGACGGTGCACTAGTGCAGCCACCTATTTATCATCCATCGATCGCCGGGGTTTAGACTTGCCCGATCGCGACAAGTTAAAGGACTGGGAGAACGCCTTCTTGCGGGCGCTGGTCACATTGCCGCTCTGATAGTCGGCTTCTAAATCCTCCAGAACCGCCTGTTCTTCCATCAGCATGGCGCTGGGAGCCATAGAGGCCATCGCCATGCGGGCATCGGTGAGGGATCGTCGAGCCGATGCAAAGTCACCCTGGTCAGAAAACTGGATGGCCTCGCGGCGGGCGCGAGCCGCCATCAGCAAGGCTACCTGCTCTTGCACCGCTGGGTTGGCCGGGAAATCGCTGAACTGCTCGGCACTCACCAAGGGCAGTTCCAGCCCGGCCCGCAGCACTTGCCGACCGGGCTGTTCCGCGTCATCCCAGGCTAACCGCACCTGCATCAGTTCGCCGCTGCGCTCCAGGGCAGGCACCTGCAAGCGCACCACCACCTGAATGGGCGAACCCACCATCAGGTTGGGCAGCTTATAGCGCCGGGTGTCGGTCATCTCAAAGTCATTCAGCACGTCCATGACCGTGACGCCGTTGCCCGGCTTAATGCCGAGGCTGACCCGCTGGCCCAGGGTAGCTGCTAGACCCGACAGCTCGGTTTCAAAGATCGTCGGCAATTGCTCGGCAGACTCAATGTGGAAGAAGTTCCCGTCGCCGCTGCGGGCCATCGCCGCGAGCAGGTCTTCGCTGTAGTCGTCGCCGATGCCCAGGGTGGTGGTGCTGACGCCACGTTCGGCTAGACCGTGGACATCGCTTGAGATTGCATCCGGTCTAGTCTCCCCCACATTGGCCAACCCGTCGGAAAGCACAATCACCCGGTTGAGCTGGGCGGGGTTGAGATACTGGCTCACCTGCACCCCGCCCTCGACCCAGCCCGCGTGGAGTGCGGTGGAACCCCGTGAATGGACATGACGCAGTTTCTCTAGCAGGGTGTTTTTGTCGGTGGCCAGGGTACTGGGCACCAGGGTTTCAATGCGATCGTCGAAGAGCACGATACTGATGCGATCGCAGGGCAGCAGATTCTCTACAGCAAAGCGGGCGGCCTCGCGGGCGTAGTGCATCTTTTGTCCCTGCATGGAGCCCGAGCGATCGATCGCTAGGCTGAGGTTAAGGGGGACGCGATCGGCCTTAGGGGCAAGGGCGGGGGGCGTAATCCGCACCAGCACATCGAGGGTCATGGGCTGCTGGGTGACGATCGCCCCGTGAAGCGGAATCAGTTCGACGGTAGGAAGAGCAGGTTTGGCTTGGGTCATGGTGGCCTCTGAGTGGATTTAAGCTTGGCGAGGTGGTCGGCAATGAGCTGGAGCAGGCTATCCCGCTCGTGGGCAGTGGCAGGTGCTACAAAGTCTTGGCGGACGTGGAGTTCTAAACCGTCGAGAATCTCTAGACGAGTCCAGGTTTGGGGGGTTGAGTCGGGGGCTAGGGCAGGCAGACTAGATGCCGCTGGAGGAGCCTGCATCACTGGCCTGGCGGATCGTTTAGTCGATTGGTCTGATGGAGAGGATTCCCTGCGGTCGCGAATTTGGGACAAAAACGCCAGCGCCGGGTTTGCCGCCTCCACCGTCAGCTGCACGCCGCCTTGCAGAATGTCTTCCAACGCCGTATCAGCCTGACCGCCGATTAAGCTGCCGATGGAGCTGGCGCTGTACCCTTCCGCCAACAGACGGCGCAGCACCAGCAATTGCAGTAGATGCCGGTAGGTGTACCGGGCTTCGCGCCCCTGCTTGAGGGGCTTGTCTAACCATCCCTGAGTGGTGTAGTAGCGCACCAGCCGAGGGTTCACCGGCTCTTGCCCGCGACTGCCAGTACTCTGGCTGGGCAAAAACTGGGGCAGTAAGTCGTTGGTCACCTCAACGAAGCGATCTAAGACCATCTCGGACTGTTGCTGGGCAATTTGTTGCAACATGCTCATGGGCCCATGATAGTCACTTGCAAGTTAAACTGTCAATGACGCATTTTGCTGTCACTATCTTTGGCGAGTTATGACATCTCCTGTCGTTTTGATCACCGACTGCTCGTCGGGCATTGGTAAGGTCCTCTGCCAGGCGTTTCATCGGCGGGGTTACCAGGTAGTCGCGACGGCTAGACGACTTGAGGCCATAGATGACTTGAAGGCTCACACCGTCATGACATTGCCTTTGGATGTGACGGACTCGGTAGATATCCGGCAAGTGATTGAAGCCGTGCTGGCCCAGGAAGGTCGCATTGACCTGCTGGTCAACAATGCGGGCTTTGGCCAGTTTGGCCCACTGATAGATCTCAGCGCAGCCCCAGCTCCAGGCCCAGTTTCACACCAATGTGGTGGCTTCCCTGGAACTGGTGCAGCAGGTGGCCCCGGTGATGAAACGGCAGCGATCGGGCGTCATCGTCAACATCGGCAGCATTTCGAGGGTGGTGACGACGCCCTTTGCGGGCGTTTACTGTGCCTCGAGGCGGCGTTACATAGTCTGTCCGAAGCCCTTCGGATGGAGCTAGCCCCCTTTGGCATTCAGGTAGTGACGGTGCAGCCGGGCGCGATTCACTCCAATTTTGGCCAAGCGGCAGAACAGGGGTTGGTGGGGGTGCTATCGCCGGATTCGTGGTACGCACCGCTGGAGTCAAAGATTCGGGCCAGGGCGGTGCTGTAGCAGGCGCAGGCGACGCCTGCGCCTGCGTTTGCAGAGCAGCTCCTAGCGGCGGTGATCAGGCCGCAGCCGCCAATGACCCTGCGGTTGGGGAAAAAGAGCCGGTGGTTGCCGTTGCTCAAGCAGCTATTGCCGCCCAGGCTGATGGAGGTTTTGCTTAAACGGCAGTTTAGGCTGACTTAAATCCAGCAATGAGTAGTCGCATCATGGATTTTAACCACCATGTCTGCAAATTCTCAGTGCTTTGATCTTGACTGGGGCAATTGTTCATCTAATGGGAGTGGCGACATTGCCAATTAATCCGGCGATCGCGAGGCTGAGATACCTTAGGATACTGATGTCGAATTTCACTGAAGCCCTTGGCCAGCGCCAGGGACTTCGTTTTACCAAACTTCCATTAGCCATAAATTTGACGGCTATTGTCCCCAATCTGGTCATAACCACCGCCTAGAG
>JBARVK010000082.1:0-4750 GCA_049646225.1 Nodosilinea sp. | reverse complement strand
CCAAAAGAGTGGCTGATGGCGGGCAAAATTTTGCACGCTGCTGGGAAACTCCGACATCAGCTCTAGGTAGAGATCGCAGCCCGCCGCCACGGTTTCATCGACCCAGACGGTGATGTCCTGCCCGGTGAACTGGTAGTGACTGCGCAACAGCATCACCAGTTCCTGGCCAATGCCCAGGGTGGGGGTGGGCAGCAGCACCGACTGCCCCTGCTGCACCAGGGTATAGATCGTGCTGGCCAGCAGATTTTCCTGCTGGCGGCGGTGGGGGTGGCGAGCGGTGCCCGCACTGCCCTCGATAATCAGCACATCGGGCTTGAGACCCCGCAGCGCCTCTAGGGGCAGGCCATCCACCAGCCGCGAATTGGACATAAAAAAATCGCCCGTAAAGAACGCCGTGTAGGGACGCTGGGGCGAGTGGTACGTAAACAGGGCACAAGCAGCCCCGGGTAGATGACCGGCTGGCCAAATCTGTACGGTCAGGTCATCGGCCAGGCTAATCGGAGTTTGCCAGGGTAGCGCCTGACAGAGGTGGGGCGGCACCGTTTCGCCCAACCAGTTGAGCGGTAGCAGCTGGGTCGTTACCTCGCTGCCATAGATGGGCACCTGGGGAAACCGCTGGCTAAACTCCCGCACGCCGCGAGCGTGGTCGCTATGAGCATGGCTGCAAAAGAGCAAATCGGCGGTTTCGATGCGGTCTCTGGCCGCTTCTAGGGTAGATAAATCCCGCAGCCCGCAGTCGAGCACAATCCGGTGGGGACCCATGCGCAGCTCCAGGCACAGCCCTTCTTGGCCGTGACCTACACCAAAGGGAAAGCAGACCAGATTACTCACGGAATGGTAAACACCCTAAGCAGCCGCTCAGACCGGGGCCGATGAACTGGGTCGATACGCTGAGCGAGAAGGCGGCTGACCTAGTGAGCCGAACCGTTGCCGTGGTAGTTATCGGTGTCGTAGAACCCGTTTTTGGTGCCAAAAAATAGCGTGGCCACCACAAACAAACCAGTCAGCACGGCGAGGATGAGTTTGATATCCATAGGAGCAATAGGGATGATAGAACAGTCGACTGTATCGGAGCCTTGGTTTTGAGCTATCTTAACAAGCCTGTCCCGGAGGACAATGTAAAGCTTTGTAACCAGTCTACCCCCATTGAACCAGCCTGGTTGGAGCGCTCTTCGCTGGAGGTCGCCCCAGACCTGCTGGGCTGCCGCCTGGTGCGGCGCTGGGCCGACGGTCGTCAGCTCAGCGCCACCATTGTCGAAACCGAAGCCTATACCGAGGGCGACCCGGCATGCCACGCCTATCGCCGGGAGACGACCCGCAACCGGGTGATGTTTGGCCCTCCTGGTTTTAGCTATGTGTATCTGATCTACGGCGTTTACCACTGTTTTAACGTGGTCACCGACCAGGACCGCATCCCCAGCGCCGTTCTGATTCGCGCCGTCGAGCTTGACACTATCCCCCCCTGGCTGGCGGACTACCGAGCCGAGAAACCCGTCCGCTGGGGGGCCGGCCCCGGTAAGCTGTGCATGCTGCTAGGCATCGATCGCACCCTCACCGACCTGCCCCTGGCCCCCACCTCGGGCCTCTGGCTAGAACCCAGGGACCCTGCCTGGCAGCAGCGGTTTGAGGCGGGGGAGATGGGCGTTACCCAAACCACCCGCATTGGCCTGACCCAGGGAGCCGACCTGCCCTGGCGCTGGTACGTGACCGCATCGAAGGCGGTGTCAAAGCGGTAGATGATCTGAGTGCGATCGCAGGCAACTCGGCGTGTTCAACGCTGGGGCATGACTGCGTTGATCGCAGCAGTTGATTCGTCATAGATATAGATAGGGGGTTTGAGGGCTGCTATGCCGTAGAAAGGGGCCATTCCGGAGGGCGATCGCCTTAACTCGGCCTTACGATTTACCCCCTAAGTTAGATTTGCTCCTAAGTTTAAGGATGGGTTTACCCCTCAGGGTAAGCCGGGGATTTATCCTGAGGTTGCACCTGGTTGGACCTCGGAGCCAATTTTGACCCTATGAGTATTCAAACTATTTCCACTCAGCCCTATAGTGACCAAAAGCCTGGCACCTCGGGCTTACGAAAAAAAGTTAAGGTTTTTCAGCAGCAAAACTATTTAGAAAACTTTGTTCAGTCGATTTTTGACAGCCTAGAGGGCTACCAAAACCAGACCCTGGTAGTGGGCGGCGACGGGCGCTACTACAACCGCGAAGCGATTCAAATTATTCTCAAAATGGCGGCGGCCAATGGCTTTGGCCGCGTGCTGGTCGGTCAGGGCGGCATTTTCTCGACCCCGGCAGCTTCCTGCGTCATTCGCAAAAACAAGGCCTTTGGCGGCATCATTCTCTCGGCCAGCCACAACCCCGGCGGCCCCGACGAAGACTTTGGCATTAAGTACAACACGGGCAACGGCGGCCCCGCCCCCGAAGGCATCACCGACGCCATCTACGATCGCAGCAAGACCATCAGCGAGTACAAGATCCTCGACGTCTCAGACGTTGACCTCGACCGCGTTGCCACCCACAGCCTGGGCCACACCACCATCGAGGTGATTGACTCGGTCAGCGACTACGGGGCGCTGATGGAAACCCTGTTTGACTTTGGCCAGATTAAGCAACTGCTGTCTAGCGGCAATTTTCGGTTCTGCATGGATTCGCTGCACGCAGTCACCGGCCCCTACGCCAAAGCCCTGTTTGAGCGCCGGCTGAATGCCCCAGCGGGCACCGTAGTCAACGGCGAACCGCTGGAAGACTTTGGCGGTGGCCACCCCGACCCCAACCTGGTCTACGCCCACGACCTGGTGGAAACCATGTTTGGCGAGAATGCCCCCGACTTTGGGGCGGCGTCGGATGGGGACGGCGATCGCAACATGGTGTTGGGCAACAACTTCTTTGTCACCCCCAGCGACAGCCTGGCGGTGCTGGCCGCCAACGCTACCCTGGTACCGGGCTACCGCGACGGCCTGGCCGGGATTGCCCGCTCGATGCCCACCAGCCAGGCCGCCGATCGCGTGGCCGAAAAGCTGGGCATCGACTGCTACGAGACCCCCACCGGCTGGAAGTTTTTCGGCAATTTGCTGGACGCCGGTAAAGCCACCCTCTGCGGCGAAGAGAGCTTCGGCACCGGCTCTAACCACATTCGCGAAAAAGACGGGCTGTGGGCGGTGCTGTTCTGGCTGAACATTCTGGCCGTGAAGGGGCAGTCAGTGGAGGAGATTGTCAAAGAGCACTGGAGTTCCTACGGGCGCAACTACTACTCCCGCCACGACTATGAAGGGGTAGAGAGCGACAAGGCCAACACGCTGATGGATAACCTGCGGCAGCAGCTCAGCTCGATGCCCGGCAAAACCTTTGGCGCCTACACCGTTGACTACGCCGACGACTTTGCCTACACCGACCCGGTGGACGGCAGCGTGGCCACCAAGCAGGGCGTGCGGATTGGCTTTACCGACGGCTCGCGGATTGTCTTTCGCCTGTCGGGTACGGGCACCTCGGGGGCGACCCTGCGGCTCTATGTGGAGAGCTACGAGCCTGACCCGGCCAAGCATGACCAGGAAACCCAGGCGGCTCTAGCGGATTTGATTTCCCTGGCGGATGAGATCGCCCAGATCAAGACGCTCACTGGGCGCGATCAGCCTACGGTGATCACCTAGGGATTCGGTTCTAGACCTCCGAGGTTTTGGAACCTCGGAGGTCTGGCGGTCTGGCCGCTGCAAGAAAAAGGAAGCAGAGCCGATGGTTGAATATCTTGAACTCAATACCAGCGACCACCAACAGACTCAAGGGACCGGGTTTCTGATGCCCCACATAAGCAATTGCGCAGTGTTGCGAAGCGATCTGCGGCCTTGATACCAAATCCGAATTCCACGCCCCCGATATCCAGCACCAACCTGTAGGGGCAAACGGCAGTTTGCCCTTAGCCAATCGGGTGTAGCCAGTCAGAATTTCGTATTATTTGAACAATCTGAAGCTTCAGCTCGTTGATCTGGCACAGCAGTTTATACCGAATCCTAACTGTATGTCCCCGGTTTGTAGGGGCGTAGCATGCTACGCCCCTACGAGGTTCCTGATTATGAATCGGGGCTGATCAAATCGGATTTCGTATCAGTGAGTCGAACTCAGGTTTATCCAGCAAGCCTCCGGTGTGGAAGTGCGGCCATGGCAGACTGCCAACCGGAATCGGAAGCGATGGTTCCCTGAAGCCTTCCGTAGGAGAGAAGCCTTTAGGAGAATTTAGAACTTAGGTCGCAGACCACACCAGCGTGGCGGTGTTGTCGATCGCCTGCGGATTCCCCTCGCTATCCACTGAGTTAAAGTGCTCTAGCCGTCGCTGCACCTCGGGAGGCAGGTGCGAAAAGTCAATTTGGGGGTCGCCCGCCGCAATACTGGCCCAAAAACCTTTCAGGGTAGGGGCGATCGCCGCCGCCTCATGCTCCGCCAGCCCCACCGGCGGACTGATCAAAAATTTGGTCATGAAGCCCTCGGCGCGATCACTCATCCACTTATGAGACATGGCTTGCAGGTCATCCCAAGGATGGACGGCGGTGAGGCGGCGCGATCGTACCTCCATGCGCAGGTCGCCCGCCCCGTGCTCAATCTCCACAATTCGGTAGGGGTGCGGGTAGCTGACCAGCGACCCGGTCAGCACCTCGCACAGCTCACCCCGCCGGGCCACATCCTGCACGTGCAGGTGGCCGGTAAACATCAGCCGCACCCCAGCTGCCTCTAGGCGGGTGATAATCTCGTCGGCA
>JBARVK010000081.1:0-3301 GCA_049646225.1 Nodosilinea sp. | reverse complement strand
ATCTACTCCAGCAAAATCAAAAACCACTACTTTAAATTTATCAACACCAGCTAGCAGCCTTTTTGCTTGAGATCGCGAAACTAATCTTTCATTTCCGTATTGAGCTAGACGGACAGGCACTACCGTTTTTGTAAAGGCATAGTCATCACCTGAGGAAAAACTATCAAATACTTGTTTAGAAGTCCTCGAAGTATTGTTGTTCAGCTTCATGAAAACAGTTGTCCCAGACTTAAAGCCGTCTCTCTCTAAAATCCAGTCTTCTGCTTTGTTAAACTCATGTGAAAAATAGATACTTCCAGAAAGGATCGCAAACTCATCAAACATACGTGACGTAAAAAATATACCCTGACCAGTATGACGATCTGGATCGGTAGTTAACTTACCCTTTGCTAATTCAAGAACTGCATGGCGCTCATCATGCAGTTGTAGTTCCCTCTGAATCTTTTTGAAAATTCCTTCTCCGTCATCGTTGATAATGATTTGGGTGTCAATTGCTGTTCTTTGTAGCTGAACAATAACCGCTTGACCAGATGAATGGTCTATGGCGTTATTCAACATTTCAGTGAACCCATAGAGCCAAATATCCCTGACATTGTCAGGCAAATCACTGACCAACGGCTTGATATCTGAATCCCAAACAATGTCTTCCGCAAGATTGCTGTTTAGATCATATGTTTCCATCCACTTAACCTGTGGATGAAGCTGATAAATTCTGCTTCTTGTAGAGCCCTTAATGACAAGTGCTTTCTGATCAACAAGATGATGAATGTGTTTATTGACAGCTTGCCTACTGATACCGAATTCTTGAGATGCCAAAGTAGCCACGTCTCTTTGATTTTCTTCAACATTTTCCAAGATGAATTGGCGAATTTGCTCACCCCGCTTTCGAACTTTTGACACGGCCTCTCAACCTCATTTGTCAATCTTGTATGCTGCCATTGTCAACCCTGATCTCTTTATTGTCAACTTGCTGCATGTAGTTAGGCACTCCACCGTAAACATTACCTTGTTCTTTCGGAGTAAGGGAGAACAGCGGTATAGCAGGGTCAAAACAAAAGGGGGGCGATCGTAAGCACGATCGCCCCCCTTTCACATATCAACTGGCTAGACCGTTAGCCCAGCAACGCCTTAGCCTTGCTCACCACGTTCTCCACGGTAAAGCCAAACTTCTCCATCACTAGGCCACCGGGGGCAGAGGCCCCAAAGCGGTCAACGCCAATCACGTCGCCTTCGGCACCCACATAGCGGCACCAGCCCATGGTGATACCCGCCTCTACCGCCAGTCGCTTGGTCACCGCCTTGGGCAGCACCGACTCCTGGTAAGCGGCATCCTGGGCGTCAAACAGTTCCCAAGAGGGCATAGAGACTACCCGCACCTTAGTGCCCGCCGACCGCAGTTCCTTCGCTGCATCGACGCAGAGGCTAACCTCGCTGCCGGTGCCGATCAAAATCAGGTCAGGGGTGCCGTCGCAATCGTCGACAATGTACGCACCCTTGGCCACGCCTTCGATCGAAGAGCCGGGCAGGTTGGGCAGGTTTTGACGGCTAAAGGCCATCAGCGTCGGGGTCTTGCGGTGCTCGACGGCAATCTTGTAGGCCCCCGAGGTTTCGGTACCGTCGGCGGGGCGAATCACGATCAGGTTGGGGATGGCCCTCAGGGAGGCGATGGTTTCCACCGGCTGGTGGGTGGGGCCGTCTTCGCCCAAACCAATGGAGTCGTGGGTCATGACGTAGATCACGCCCGCTTGGGAGAGAGCCGACAGGCGAATGGCTGCCCGCATGTAATCGGCAAACACCAAGAAGGTGGCGCAGTAGGGAATCAGCCCCGAGTTGTGCAGGGCGATGCCGTTGCAGATCGCGCCCATGCCGTGCTCACGAACGCCGAAGCGCAGGTTGCGGTTTTCGTAGGCCCCCTTCTGGAAGCTGCCGGAGATCTTTAGCTCGGTCAGGTTCGAGTGGGTGAGGTCAGCGGAGCCGCCAATCAGTTCGGGGATGGCCGGAGCCAGCGCGTTGAGGGTGACCTCAGAGTTTTTGCGGGTGGCTAGGGCCTTGTCTTCGGGGGTGTAGGTAGGCAGCGCATCGGCCCAGCCCTCGGGCAGCTTGCCGGCTAGCATGCGCTCAAACTCGGCGGCTTCAGCGGCGTACTTGCTGCGGTAGGTGGCCAGGGTTTCTTCCCACTCGGCCTCCAGGCTAGCGCCGCGCTCGATCGCTTTGCGCATGTGGTTGAGGGCGTCTTCGGGAGTTTCAAAGTCGCCGTGGCTCCAGCCTAGGTGTTCGCGGGTGAGCTTGATCTCGTCGCCACCCAGGGCCGCCCCGTGGACGCCGGCGGTATTTTGCTTGTTGGGCGAGCCGTAGCCGATGGTGGTAGTGACTTTGATCATCGAGGGGCGATCGGTGACGGCTTTGGCCGCTTCGATCGCTTTGGCGATCGCATCCAGATCCGTATTGCCGTTCTCCACGTGCTGCACATGCCAGCCGTAGGCCTCAAACCGTTTGGACACATCTTCGGTGAAGGAGATATCGGTGGAGCCGTCGATGGAGATGTGGTTGTCGTCGTAGAGGGCAATCAGCTTGCCCAGGCCCAAGTGACCGCCCAGGGAGCAGGCCTCGCCCGAAACCCCTTCCATATTGCAGCCGTCGCCCAAAATGACGTAGGTGTAGTGGTCGACCAGGGTGCAGTCGGGCTTGTTAAACTTAGCCGCCAGGTGAGCTTCGGCCATGGCCAAACCTACGGCGTTGGCAATGCCCTGACCCAGAGGGCCGGTGGTGACTTCGACCCCAGGGGTTTCAAAGTTTTCGGGATGGCCGGGGGTGCGAGCGCCCCACTGACGAAACTGCTTGAGGTCGTCGAGATTAACGCTGTCGTAGCCGGTCAAGTACATCAGGGCATACTGCAGCATGCAGCCGTGGCCCGCCGACAGCACAAAGCGATCGCGGTTAAACCACTGAGGGCTCTTAGGGTTAAACCGCATAAACTTATCCCACAGCACGTAGGCCATGGGGGCAGCGCCCATTGGCAGACCGGGGTGGCCAGACTTGGCCTTTTCCACCGCATCAATTGCTAAGAAGCGGATGGAGTTAATACAGAGTTCTTCCAGGGATTGGGTTGCAACAGCCATAGGTTCAACAGCTTAACGACGGGTTTTCGGAGCAGCACGCAGAACTGGGGGGAGCCCAGGAGCTAAATACGGTCATCGGCCTCAAAGAAACATTAAGGCCTTTTACAAAACACCACACACCTTACCTTTGCCTTTCAGCAGACCCCGCAACCAGACGCTTGTCAATACCCCATGGTTAGGCA
>JBARVK010000080.1:0-2679 GCA_049646225.1 Nodosilinea sp. | reverse complement strand
CCCCTACGAGGTTCCTGATTATGAATGGGGGCTTGTCAAATCGGATTTCGTATAATACGAAATCCTGACTGGCTACACCCGATTGGCTGAGGGCAAACCACCGTTTGCCCCTACAGGTTGGCCGACTGGATATCGGGGGCGTGGAATTCGGATTTCGGATAAGGTTCGGTTGACCTTTCCTCCTAGAGTTCCTGCCCAGGGTCTTGATTGCCTCCGATGGATGTAGTCAAGGCCCTGATTTGTAGCCCAAATTATTCCCAAAATCGGCCATCGTATCGAATCCTGGCTGATTGCCCCCGATTGGTAGGGGCATAGCATGCTGTACCCCTACGGGGTTCCTAATGACGAGTCGGGGTTGCCAAAATCGGATTGCGTCTCAGCGGCTTTCTCTAGCATGGCTGGATCTGGCTATAGGGCTGGCTTAGAACGGATAAACCCGAGGGGCAATCAGCACCGTGAGTAGCCAAAAGGCCAGGTTAAAGGGAATGCCGATCCGCAAAAAGTCGGTGAATTTGTAGCCGCCAGGGCCGTAGACCATGAGGTTGGTCTGGTAGCCGATGGGGGTACTAAAGCTGGCTGAGGCGGCAATCATTATCGATACGACAAAGGGAATAAAGCTCACCCCCAAACTTTGCGATACCGATAGCGCGATGGGAAACACCACAGCTGCCGCCGCATTGTTGGTAATCACTTCAGTCAGCAGGGTGGTGATGCCGTAGACCAGGGCCAGCGCCATCCAGGGGTTGTCGCCTCCCAGGCTTAGCATTCCACCCGCTAGGGCTGCCGCAGCACCAGTCACCTCCAGGGCCTTGCCTAGGCCAAGGGCGGCGGCCACCACCAGCAGTACCGACCAATCGATGGTGCGAAAGCCCTGCCGAAACGAGCAGCAGCCCAGGATCACCATCAGCAGAGCGGCCAGAACAGCGGCGTTGAGCATATCCATCCAGCCCAAGGTGGCCAGGGCGACCATGAGCACCAAAATAGCCAGGGCAATAGGGGCGCGATCGTGGCGCAGGGGGTCAGAGTCGGGCACTTCACTGACCAGATAAAAATCCCGTGAAACCCGACGCTCTTCCAAGAAGGCATGGTTGGCCTCCAGAAGCAAAGAATCGCCGGTTTGCAGGCGAATATCGCCAATTTTACCCGGCAGACGTTCGCCGTTGCGCCCCACAGCCAACACCACCGCCCCATAGCGGCTGCGAAATTTGCCCTGGCGAATAGTGACACCCACCAGGGGGCAGGTGTTAGAAACAACAGCCTCGATTAGCGTGCGCTCGGTGCGGGGTGTGTCGAGTTTGAACACCTGATCGGTGGCCGGCTGGAGGCCGCGAATTTGGTTGAGATCGACGATGGAGTCAACCATGCCTACAAACACGAGCTGGTCGTGTTCTTGCAGGGCTTCTTGGGGGCCAATGGCGGTCAGCAAGCGTCCCTGGCGCTGAATCTCGGTGAGGTAAAGCCCCGGCAGATGGCGCAGCCCAGCTTGCTCAACAGTTTTGCCCGCTAGAGAGCTGTGGTCTGCAACCACCATTTCTACGGTGTACTCGCGGGGGTCGTCGGTGTCGGCAATGGCCGGTTTACGCTGAGGCAGGAGCCAGCGCTGGGCCAACACCAGCATGAGGGAACCCGCGATCGCGCAGGGCACCCCCACCGGCACCAGGTCGAAGAGCTTGAGGCCGGGGTAATCGGTTTCGGTCACCAGCAGCCCGTTGACCACCAGGTTGGTGCTGGTGCCAATCAGCGTACACATGCCGCCCATAATGGCCGCATAGCTCAGAGGAATCATCAGCTTGGAGGGGCTGATGCGCAGCTTGCGGCACCAGTCGCTGACCACAGGGATAAACATGGCCACCAGCGGCGTGTTGTTGAGAAAGGCGCTCAGGCCTAAAACCGGCAACATCAGCCGCAGCAAAGCGGTCGTTTGCCCCCTGGGCAGGCCCAGCAGCGATCGCGAAATGATATCCAGGCCGCCGGTTTGCTGCAGCCCCGCTACGACTACGTACAGTACCCCCACCGTCATCACGCCGGGATTGCTAAAGCCCGCCAGCGCCGTGGGCGTATCGAGCACCCCAGACAGCAACAGCGTAGCCAGGGCGGCCAAAAAAATGGCCTCTGCAGGCAAGGGCGTCAGGGCGTTGAGCAAAAAAGCCGCCAGCGTCACCCCAAGGGTTAGCCAGCCTGCCCCAGTCAAAGGCCCCGGCAGCGGAGCCAGCTCCAGGGTAGGCATAATAACTATCAAGCCAATGATGGCCAAAACGAAAGCGGTGATGAGAGCGCGGCTGCCTGGGGTCGATACTGGATTTGACCAGCGTCTGGGCTGGGGCGGATCGAATGCCATAACGGATTAACCAAAGCGATCGATCTCACTATAGGGCATTCAAAACTCAGTGAGAACGGAACTCATTTTGAAATGAAGCGAAATTTGCGTTTGTTTCATGCGAGCCTGCGGCAGCAGCAGACTTAGAAGGGTGCATCCCACTTCTGCAAGTGTCTGGGTCATTCCCACGAAAGTGGGAATCCATCGAGAGCAAGATGTCCGTTGTAGATTCCCGTCTTCACGGGAATGACGGACAGATAGCTGTCAAAATGACAAGTTTACAAAAGTGGGATGCACCCGACTTAGAACGGCGGTACAAGCCCCCGTTTTCCAGGCCAGCATGCCCCTTCTCCCCCCAGAGC
>JBARVK010000079.1:0-3278 GCA_049646225.1 Nodosilinea sp. | reverse complement strand
TCACTGCGCCCGCTATAACGCACCGTTAGCATAGGTTTATGACGTTTGAGTGGGACGTGAATACAGCGAACAGGAACTTGGCAAAACATGGAATTTCATTCGATGAAGCCAAAACTGTATTCAGTGACCCGCTCTACGTTGACTTCTACGATCCCGACCATTCAGAAGACGAACCTCGTTATCTAATGGTTGGGGCATCAAACCAAGGACGATTGCTGATCGTTTCCTATACCGAAAGAGGTAGCTCTATTCGGCTTATCAGCGCTAGAGAAGTGACCCGAAACGAGCGAGCCGCCTACGAAGAAGGATGAGCCACCCATGGAAGACGAACTGCGCCCAGAATACGACTTGAAACGTTTGAAAGTCAGGAGATTGGGACCAGAGCGAAGCAGCTTTGGTGAGGCAACGGTGCGCTTAGACCCTGATGTTGCCGCCATATTTCCTAGCGCTGAGGCCGTCAATGAAGCCCTCCGTTTCCTCATCAGAGTCACCCACAACAATCAATCCCTTTTGCCTAAGCCGCTAGAGCCTGAGCCTAAGAGAGTAGACGGATAAAGTCGTCACCTAGCCTGTCCATAAACTTGCCCCTCAGGTCGTAGGATGGATCAGCACATTACGATAGAGCTGGTTCCGAGCGTCGCGGTTTGAGGGCTATGAAATTTAAGCGCAGTACATTGATTCTGGTGGGAGTTGCCTTTTTGCTGGGGGCGGGGGTGCTGATTGCCGAGTCGCAGCGATCGCAGTCTCCTCCCGCCGCCACCCAGAACGAATCGACCGAACCCATCCTGGCCTTTGAAGAAACCGATGTCGCCACCCTCACCGTCGATCGCGATGACGAAACCCTGGTGTTTGAGCAAGGCGACGAGGGCAACTGGCAGATGACAGCACCTCAGGATGCTGCTGCTGAACCCGGTGCCGTAGCCTTCCTGCTCAGCCGCCTCAACACCGATTCACCGCTGCAAACCGTCACCATGACCGCCGACCAGGCCACCGACTTTGGCTTCAACGCTCCCCTCGGCGTCGTTACCGTCACCCTCGACGACGGCACCGATCACGAGCTGATCTTGGGCGGCCCCGACTTCAGCGGCGGAAATAACTACGCTGTGGTCGACCCTGAGCCCTGGCCCCCGGCGGAGGGGCAGGAGTACGCTGCGCTCGTCGTCACCCGCGATGTCGCCAACGGCATCAACCGCCCCCTAGCAGAATGGCTCATGCCCGTCGAAACGCCAGCCCCTGAAGCCGGGACCGAGGATGCAGCTCCCCCTGGGGAAGGCGAGACCCCAGAGGATGCCGCCGAACCCGATGAAACCACCACCAGCCCAGCCGCCCCAGAGGCCACAGAAAACGGTGCAGACCCCGCCAACTGATGTTGGTTAAGGATGCTAGCCTGAGCCCAGCTATCCCTCAGGCCAACAATCCAGAGATATAGCGATAGCCACGCAGGTCAAGACAGCATGCTAGGGCCGTCATTCCCGCGGATGCGGGAATCCACTTTGGAGAACCTGCTCTCACATGGATTCCCGTTGCTACGGGAATGACAGACAGCGACTAGAGTGCGGGGAATGTCCTCATAATGATGGCTACGGCTATACCTGACCTTGTCTGACAATCGGAGCGCATTGCCCACCCATCCACCCTCCTACCCTCCCACCCATCCATGTCCTCCCCCACCGCCATTCTGCTGTTCTCCTGCCCCGACCAGAAAGGGCTAGTGGCCAAAATCGCCAACTTTATCTATGCCAATGGCGGCAACATTCTCCACGCTGACCAACACCGCGACCCGGAGGCGGGGTTGTTTCTGTCGCGGTTGGAGTGGGAGCTGGAGGGGTTCAACCTGCCCAGGGAGATTATTGGTCCTGCCTTTAGTGCGATCGCCCAACCCCTGGGCGCGACCTGGCAGCTTCACTTTTCTGACGATGTGCCCCGCCTGTCGATCTGGGTCAGCCACCAGGACCACTGCCTGCTCGATTTGCTTTGGCGGCACAAGGCAGGAGAATTCAAAGCCGAAATTCCTTTAATTGTCAGCAATCACGCCCACCTCAAGCCCGTTGCCGATCAGTTTGGCATCGCCTTTGAGCACCTGCCGATTACCAAAGACACCAAGGCCGAGCAAGAGCAAACGCAGCTTGAGTTGTTGAAGCAGTACAACATCGACCTGGTGGTGCTGGCCAAATACATGCAGGTGCTCAGCTCCGATTTTCTAGATCAGTACGATCGCGTCATCAATATCCACCACTCATTTTTGCCTGCCTTTATGGGCGCAAACCCCTACCAGCGGGCCTTTCAGCGGGGGGTGAAAATCATTGGGGCCACCGCCCACTATGTCACCTCTGACCTCGACGAAGGCCCGATCATTGAGCAAGATGTCGTGCGCATCAGCCACCGTGACGACGTTAAAGAACTCATTCGCAAAGGCAAAGATGTCGAACGCATCGTGCTGGCCCGCGCCGTGCGGCTGCACCTGCAAAACCGTACCCTGGTCTACGGCAACCGCACCGTGGTCTTTGCCTAAGAGCCAAATAGGCATCGCCAGTGACGACAACTTCGCTGGGTATGGTTTTGGCATTTATAGTATTTGAATTGGGTCGTCTTCAGGAGGCCATCCCCCTTTAACCCACAAGGAGGCCATCCCCCTTTAACCCACAGTCTTCGAGCGTTTACGATAGATCCTTCGTTCTAAAAGTCGTCCAGATTTAGTCTTTGGCATCAATACCATCCCACAGTTCGGCGAGGGGGATGGTTTGGCCGGTCATGGCTTCGTGCCAGCCCTGACGAAAGCTTTCTTCAGCGCTTTTGAGTGTGACAAACTCTCCAGCCTGATACTCGGCGTAGGCTGTGGCTACTTCAGCTTCTTTTGCTGGGTCGAGGGTTTCGGCGGCGGAGTCGTGGAGATCGGTATCGAGAAACTCCCAGAGGCGCTTCTTACCGGCGGGGCTGAGTTTAGCGATCGCATGCAGGAGAAAATCGCAGGGAATAGCGAGGTTAAAAGTCTTGCTCATAAAAATTACTTCGCCAGCGCTTTGGACACTGGGCTGGACAAGGGTTTAGCCTACACTCAGCAGCGGTATGACTATTGTATCAACTCCCTGTGGTAAGCGATCGCAGCTACGGCAGAGTGGGCAGTGACTAGTGTGGGGGGAAGGGGCAATTGTGCGCTGCACACGCTTGCTCTTGTAGAGACGCTCCGCGAACGCAAACGCCCCGATACAACCCGCTAACCTTGCCTGATGCTTTGACGACTAATACCAAATCCTAACTGCATGCCCCCGGTTTGTAGG
>JBARVK010000078.1:0-10512 GCA_049646225.1 Nodosilinea sp. | reverse complement strand
CGGTGGCGGCACTGGCAACGCGATCGTAGGTGTCGGCCAGCACCTTTACAATCGTTGACTGCTCGATCTGAGCCTCATTCAGAGCATTGCCCGATAGCGTCGGCAAAATCTCCTGCTGGTAGAAGTCTGCAACCACGCTTTCCACAAACTCCGACAGCCGCTCCTCAAAGGTGTCGCTGCTGTCGAGCACCGCAGTCCTCAGCTTCTCGGCAACAAAATCGAGCACATTGATCACCCCATCGGCGGTGATGCCCTGGGGGCTGTAGCCCCCGGCCACGCGGCTGAGGTTGTAAACCAGGGTGTCCACAATGATGTGGCTCTTGTACACCTGAAGCCCCAGTGCCGCATCGGTTGAACCGCTGCGAATTGCCTCAATTGGGTGGAAGGTACCCAAGTCAAGCGACGCGGGCAGGTTGAAAAAGTCCTTAACCACACCGGTGCTGGCCTCCAGATCACCACCGTTGCTGACGGCAATCTGGGTAGCCAGGGTGGTCAGCGGCGACACAATGCCGCTCTCTGGGCTGGCAATCATGGGATTGATAATCGGCAGACCACTCTGCAAATCGCGCCCACCAATGACGATAATCTGACCATCCATCAGCGTCAGTTTGCCGTCGCCATCAATATCAAATTCGGCGGGGTCGATGCCAAAGCTGTAGCTACCGTCGCCCAGGGTCGTCCCCCAAACCTCGCCCTCATCAAACTTCAGATTGAAGTTGGCATCAAAGAAGACGGTGGCACCGACTACCTCCGACTGCACCGCAGAGCCGCTTTGCTTGGCCCCGCCAACCTGGAACTTAAAGAGATCAAACTCCCACTTTTGCTCGAAAATCGTAAAGCTAAATAACCCTAGATCAACTTCGACAAGCGCCTTGAGGAAAGCGTAAATTCGTCCGTAAAGTTCAAACAGCGATAGCGGATCGCTAATACCGGCAATGATCTCTGAGCCACGCACTTTGCCATCGCTAGAGCCCAGATTGTCCTGGTATTCGCCCTTATCTTCCAGGTCAAAGTTGACATTGGCCCCAACTCCAACTCCGAGATAACCGGTAAGGCCCTCCCCAACTTCAACCCCAGCTTCGACTTCAGCCGTGGCGTACAGCTCAGGCTTATCGTCAATCCCAGATTCAGTACTTGATAGGTAGCTATCTAGGGTCCAATCGGTCAAAAAGAACCCGTCAAACACTTGATAACTTTCGGCCAAACTAAAATCAGCCTCTGACCATTGCCTGAATCCATAGGTATCGTAGCCAAAGCCCAGCTGGGCACCGACCTCAAACCGGCCCTCTAACACCCCTTTGACCGGAAAAGGCGGAAAGGGCCTAAACTCAATCCTTGGATTCAGCTCAAGCTTGAGGTCAGGGACTTCATACAGAACCAGATTGACGTCTTTGCCAAACAGCAAATTTACCAAGCTAACTGGGTCTTCGAGAATGGGGAAGCGCAGTCCTTCAATGGCCTGAATTTTGTCAACCAGCTTCTTAAAGAAAGAAGCATTTTCATTGCCTGATTGAGCCGCTTGCGCACCAATGCCCTCTGTTCCAGGCAGTTCTGGTTTAGTTGCCTGATGCTCAATGGTTGATGTTTCGGTGGCCTCTGCCGGAAGGTCAGTGCTGTTTTCAGCAGTCTCGCCACCCGGTGTGAGCAACAAATGGTATTCGTCCAGCATTGGAATGACGAGATTGTCGCCTTTCTCAAGCTTGGCTGCTAATTCCTCAACCGTTTTGATAAAGTCGAGTACTTTAACGACTGTCTCAAAGAATTCGGCGTACTTTGCCTCACCCCTTTGTTTCGAGATTTGAGAGAGTACCAGAGCGAGTTCGATAACCGAGACCTCGTCATTGGCATCTTTATCAAACTGGGACTCTAGACCAATAAATTCGAGGAACTGAGTGTCCTGATTGAGAGCCTCGACAAAGGGCTTAATCGGCTCAAATACACTGTCGACAGCCTCAATCACAGGGGCAGCAAATTTAGTAATAAAGCTGCCGAGGTCGAGGCCCAAATCTTTTAGGCCAATGGCCAAGGAAAGATCAAAGTCTTCCCCCTTAGACTTCTCCGCCTGGGCGACTACGCCTAGATCTAAACTGAGGGACGGGAACGACGTCTTGCCCGCCACGCTGGTAACTAAGTTGAAGGCGACCCCTAACGAGCCGCTCGCGGTGTAGTCAAACAGCTCCTTAGCCTGGCTGCTGAGTTCAGAGATGCTGACTTCGGCTTCGCGGATCGGTACGCCAGCCTCGCTCAGAGCATAGGTATCTTCGGCAGCACTGGCACCTGTGCCGGTTTTAACGACGAACCCCTCAGCATTGTCAAGGACCAACCGAGTCAGCGACCCCTGGGTTTGAGCCCCGGTAATCTTGACGTTGTCGCCCTGAATAATGAAGAGATTGGGCAGCTCATCTTTGTTGGCATTGTCCGCCGCATCGGGATCGGTAATTGAGATCTCCAGCGGAGAGGCTCCAGTGGTTGCAGGCTCTGGTCCAGTTACCACCAGGTAATCTACGACCTGGTGAATGGCCTTATCTTCGTTAAACGGCTGGACGT
This sequence comes from Nodosilinea sp., assembly GCA_049646225.1. GTDB lineage: Bacteria > Cyanobacteriota > Cyanobacteriia > Phormidesmidales > Phormidesmidaceae > Nodosilinea. The sequence goes on along the minus strand of JBARVK010000078.1, from coordinate 7,965 downwards.
AGTAGAACGTGCCACTGGGTAAACCATCGGAGGTTTGAGCTTTGGTGATGCGGAAAATGACATCACTGCCGGTCTCGATATTGCCCGCTTCTCCCCCCGTTGAAAAGTCAATCGCATAGCCATTGACATCGCGCAGCAGGACCGAATTGTTGCTGCCACCCGTCGTCAGCTGTCGCCGCAGGGGCAGCCTGGGATCCTGAGGTTGAGGATCGTCGGGATCGACCGTGGCAGCGCCCAGGGTAAAGTTGATCGGCTCTAGCTTCAGGCCGGGGAAGAACTGTGGATCGTTCTTCGCATCGGGAGAAAAAGCTTCTCGATTGGGATCGACGAGCTTGAACAGCTCGACGGTAAAGAGATTGATGGCATCTGAGGTATTGTCGATGTCTTCTAGCGTGATGGAGAGGCTGCCATCTTGAGCCCCCTTGTCGTCGAGGAAGTCTGCTAAAGCGTTCTCACCAGCAGCTTTATCCCCGTTGTATAGGGTTGGAATGGCCTGGGCCTGGGTCTCGGTTTCGATCGCAAAGGCGTACTTGCGCTCGATTTCGACATCGACCGTTTTCTTGCCCACCAGGCTAAAGCCGACCCCTAGGGCTGCCTCGCTATGGGTGTCGCCCTTCGACAGCAAGCTCTCCGACTCGGCATCTTTTTCCAAAGCGCCGAGGATGTCTTTTTCGCCGTCGTACTCTTGGAAGAAGGCGTGGGGGTCTTGGGTAAACAGGCGGGCGTCGATCTTGAGGCCCTGGATGTCCTTTTCGCCCGTCCAGTCGACCCGAAAGCGGCGGGTGGTGCCATTAAACTCGACTGAAATTTCGTCGATCGCATCGTAGTCTAGCCCTTCGAGAATCAGGGGATGCTTCCAGTTGTCCTCGGTTTTGGCGTAGCTGGCAAAGGTGTTGCCGGAGGAAAGGTCGAGGTCGATGACATTGCCGCCGATATCGTAGGCTCTGACCGTCACCGTTTGCTCCGTTTGGCCTACCTTGGGGTCTTCATCGAGCCAGATAGTGACCTGGGGTTTGTGACCGTTGATAAAGTCGTCGAGGGGAATTTGCTCCAGCTCGGCGCGCAAAAAGGCAATGTTGCCCGTCGCTTTGAAATTGTTGAGATCGAGGTAGATATTGGCGTCGGCCCCAGTATTAGTCGCCCCGGTTTCATCTTCTGAAATATCGAGGGTAAAGGTGCGATCGCTGAGGTTGAGGGCAATACCCACCCGCATATCAAAGTGGAAAATAGAGGCCAATGAGCCTTCGGTTTCGAGCCCCAGGGCGGGCAAGCCTAAATTGGAGTCGAGGCCAATTTCAAACAAGTCGTAGTCCTGGCCAAAGGCCAGACTCATGCTGATGGTTTGAGCATCGGCATCATACTCAATGGAGACCTCAACACCGGTACCATCGAGCTGTTCGTTGAGGGCATCGCTGAGGGCCGAGGCCAGCGACGGCCCGGTGATGTAGCGCTGCTGCTCCAGGTTGCGCGAGAAGGCGCGAATGAAGTCGGTCAGGAAGGGGGGCAGCTTGCCTGACAGGCTACCCACCAGCGGCAGGCTGTAGTTGTTGATGATCTCCTCCAGCTTGGAGAAGCCGTTAGCCAGCGAACCCGTGACGGTTTCGTTGTCGAGGCGGCGATCCTTGACGGTCAGCACCAGGGGCGACGGCGCATTGGAAAACTTCTTCGAGTAGAAGCCGTCAATGCCCTCGGCCTCGTAGACCTTCATCTCCAGGGGCAGAATGCGATCGATATCGTAGGTTTTATCATCCAGGGCGGTGAGCTTAACCCGCTGGAATCGCGTCCAGGTGTTGCTGTCAAAATAGGCAGAGTTTTGCTTCCACAGATCATTCTGAGCGTAGGGGTCATTGGCGTAGTCCGGCGGCAGCAGCGTTTCAGGTTTGACCCCGTCTTCAGCGACTAGCTTGATCTCAGTATCGGCCTCGTCGGACGCAAAGGAGGTAAAGACGGCGAAACGGTTCCAGCGATCGACAGCCACATCGGTGTTGCCTGGAATGGCCACCTTGCCAATGCTGTCGCCCACCTGCACAACGATCGCCGCCGCATTGGCCAACTCGGATACAACGCCCCACCCAGCGGGCTGATCAGGCCGCAGAGTAGTTTCGAACAAGCTAAGATAGCCGTCCTGATTGATATCGAAGCTGTCCAGGGTAACGTTGAAATTGGCCAGGTCGGTGCCCACGCTCAGCGCGCTGAGGTCATCGCCAAAGTAGAAGCGGCTGTCGCTGAGGGCAACCCCGCTGTGCTCCCCAGCATCGAGTTCACCGTTGCCGTTGACGTCAAAAAAGACGGCGCTTTTAAGGCGAATCGGCTCGGCCCAGGTCTCTTTGGTGACGCTCACCTCTAGCGCATCGGTGAGCTGGTCGCTGGCGCTGTCGTCCACCTCCGGGTCGCGCTGATAGAAGTGGAGCTTGCGGCCGTACTGGTCGTAGACGGCGATGGTGACGGTCTGGGTACCGTCGTCTTCAAATTTGGGTTCCTCCGCCAGGTGAACCTGCATCTCCTGGGCAATGTTCTGGTCCCAGCGGGGGTTAAACCGCAGCGAAACCCAGTTGTCTTGCCCAGCATTTGCTCCGGTTTGCACCGTACCAGGGTCAGACAACGGTCTGACCAGGAACACCGCCGAGGAAAATTCTTCGGTGTTGTCGATGTCGGGGTGCTCAGCAATGGTGAGGTAGCCCTTGTCGGCGGGGCTGCTGCTGTCGAGCACCTGCTGCCCCGGCAAAATAAAGCGGAAGCCTACGTTTTCGTTGTCGTAGATGCGCACCGAGGCTTTGGTGTCGATCGCGGCCAGCTGGTAGCCGGGGCTGGAGCCGTTGGGGTCGCTGAGCAGCTCCAGTTCGACCGCCTCAAAGCGCTTGGTGTTTTCCTTGGCCTCTTCGACGGTAGCTTTGCCGGTGGCGTCAAGCAGGCGAGTTTCGCCGATACCGCCGGAGGTGAGGTTGACCTTTTGGGTGCGGGCGGAGTCGCTGTACAGCTCGATCGTGTCGGCGTCGATCACCTTGACGTAGTAGAAGCTGTCGTCCGAGAGCCCCTCGGGCACCTCGCCTTCGCTGCTTTCGCTGGTGAAGACAACCTTGGCCCCGTCGATCAGTCGGTGGATGGGCAGGGTAATGCGATCGCCCGCCAGATCCACCCCGCTGGCCTTGAAGGTGAGGTCAAAACCCTCGGCGATGTAGTCGTCGATGGGGAAGATCACGACGTTGCCAATGTCCTGGCCGGGGGCGATGTAGAGGAAGTTTTCGCCCTCGGGGGTGAGGTTGACGTATTCCTGGTAGTCGTTGGCGGTGGCGGGGGCGCTGGCCCAGCCCTTGACCCGGTAGTGAATCTTCAGCCCCTCGGGGTTGCGCACCTGGTCGGTGTTGAGCCTGAGGCCAAAGAAGCCGATCTGCCCTGGTTCTGAAGCATCTAGCACCGTGTAGGCGCTGACCGAGGGCAGGTCATTGTCGCGCACGGTGACGGTAACCGGAGTCACGGCCATACCGGCGTAGAGCGGATCGTCCGAGCGCACGGTGGCGTGGACGTAGCTCTGGACATCGCCGGTAACGGCATTGTCGTCCTGGGCGCGCACCGTCACGGTTTGGGGTGCATTCCAGTTGTACTGAGTAAACTTCAGCTCGACGGTGTCGCCGTAGTACTTTTTGTCGAGGGCCAGGGCGCTGGAGTCGTTGCCCGCCAGATCGCCGGGGCGCAGGGTGATCAGCACCGGGCCAGTGGGCTTGCTGCGCAGGCTGACCTGGAACTGCCCGCCGTCTATTCCCTCGCGAATGTCGGCCAGCTGGTTGATGATCACGCCCGCCTGGTCGTTGTCGGCGATGGGCAGCTCGGCCAGCAGGCCGGGCAGGTTACCGTAGACCGCATCGTTGCTGTCTACGGCAATGGAGAGACGCGGGGTGGGGTCTTGGCCATTGTCCACCAGGTTTTCGGGGGCCACGGGCCGCAGCAAAATTTGCTGGTCCCAGCTGGAGGGCAAAATGGTGAGCTTCATCTGCGCCTGGGGGGTAATGCTGACCCGCTCCTGCAGCAGCTGATTGGCGTTGAGCCCTGCACCGACCCGGTAGGTGGCATCGTCGCCATCGACTCGAATGCCCACCTGCTTGAGAATGTTTTGCACCGTCACCGACTGCTGAATTTCAGCGACCGACTTACCCGCGATCGCCCCCTGGAGCGCCGTAGCGGTAGCGCCCGTCATTTGTACGGTGTAGGCTCCCTGGCCGTCGCGGCTGACCGACTGCACCAGGGGCGAGCTAAAGCGCAGGCTGTAGTCGCTAGCCGCATTGGCCAGTCGCGACTCTACCGTCAGGCTGCCGTTGGCATTGACGGTCAGGGCAAAGGGATAGATGCGTTCAAACTGGAGGCGATCGCTGTCGCTGTTGCGCAGTACCAGGCTGACATTATCCTGGGGCTGGGAGTTGAGCTGGAGCACGTAAAAACCACCGCTCTGCTGACCCTCGGCCAGAGGCCGGGCCGGGTTGGCCGAGAGGGCTAAGTGGCTGGCCACCACGCTGGCGGGCTGCCCGTTGCTGGCGACGTAGGCCAGGGTAACGCCCGGGCGATCGTCGTCCTGGATCAACACATCGACGGTGCGATCGAGCCCCGGTCGAGCCGTCAGGTCCTCGGTGGAGAGCAGCTGCAGCCGCACCCGCTCGTCTAGCTCAACCAGGTTGTCCTGGCGGCTGACCACCTCCAGCACCGCCTGGGGATTGCTGGGGTCAAAGATCACCTCGTTAGATTTTTGAGCGATGGTGCCAAACCGATAGTGACCGTTGTCGAGGCTGAGGAAAACGCTATCGACGCCGCTGTCGTTGAGGAAAGCGAGGCTCTCCAGGTCACCGATCTGGCCCGCCCGGCTGCTGAGCGGATCGACATAGGTGCGATCGCGGTAGCTGAGCCCGCCGCTGCCGTCAAACTCCGGCAGAAACGCCCGCCAGTAGCTCTCGTCACCCCCGGCCCGCTCATAGACAAACAGCTCCGGCTGACCGTCTACAACCACATCGCCCAACTTGAGAGACAGCGGCGTATCGCTCGGCAGCACAATGCTGCGGAAGGGGTTGGCCTCGTCCGCCAGGCGCACCAGGCCGGTCATCAGGGTAAACGCGCCGTTACCCAGGTAGGCCTGGATGCGGTTGTTCTGGTCAAGCACCACCGCATCGAGCACGCCGTCCTGGTTGATATCGGCAAAGTCAAAGCTCACCAGGGTTTTGGGCAGACCCGAGCCCAGAGTCGAGCCGGTCTGGTCCTCCAGATCCACGACCACAGGGTCTCCGGCAAAGGCCACGCCGTTTTCCACCTGGTTTAGGCGCACCTTCAGACCGCCGTCCTGGCTCCACACCAGGTCGAGGTCGCCGTCGCCATCGGCGTCTACCAGGCGGGCCTCCGAGCCGCTAAAGCCCGGTGCCAGTCCGGCGGTATTGACATTGGGCTGGTAAATGTTTTGGGGGGTGAAAGCTGGATCGCCGGGCTTGGTCGAGGTGTTTTCGTAGAACTGGGCTCCGGCTTTCTCCGTAAGAATCAGCAGGTCGGCCTTGCCGTCGCCGGTCAGGTCGCCAGTCACCACGGCGGGGCGATCGCCCAGGTAGCGATCGCCTGAGATCGGCAGCTTGGTCGAAGCCCCTTTGTTGACGACCACGCCCTCCAGGGCCTCAAAATCTTGCCCCTGGATCGCGCCACCCTCGGCAAAGTTGGGGCGGCGACCAAAGCGACTGAGGTCGGTGGGGGAGATCTCGTCGATCAGGTGCTGCTGCCGCAGCGACTCCAGTTCGTAGGCCAGCCCCACATTGCTAGAGTAGGTCTGCACTTGGTCGCTTTGGCTGCTCAGCTGCACGGTGATCTGGCTGATATCGGCCAGCAGGTCTGAGCTGGTGCCGAAGGTGAAAGGCACCGTCAGCAGCGACTGCCAGTTGTTGGCATTAACCGTGACGGTAACGGTGGCGATCGCCGGTTCCGAGCCGCCGGTATAGCTGTAGCGGCGGAAGGTCAGCTCGATAGGAGCCGTGGGAGCCTCGGTTATCAGGTCAGGGTTGAGCCGGAATAGCACCTGGCTATTGGCCGAGTCGAGGGTAAAGATCAGCGGCGGCGTGTTGAACACCTCCTGGCTGAAGCGGCGAATGTCGCTCTGGCTCAGATCTCGGTTCCAGAACCTGGCCCCGTAGACCACCCCCCGGAAGCTGTCTACTGAACCCACATCGGCAGCGCCAAACAGAGCGGTGACGGTCACCGGAGCAATGGTCGTAGTCCCCAGGCTGCCCGAGCCGATCAGCCGCCCGTCGGCGTAGATCTGGGCGCTCACCCCGTCGCTGACCAGGTTGATCTGGTAGGCCTCATTTGCCTTCAGGGGCACCGTGCTCTGCACCGTCACCGACTGTCCCTGACCATTGAGAAACTGCGCCACCAGGCGACCATCGGTGGCGATCGCCAGGTTGCCGTGGCCGTTGACCCCCTGCACCAGCTGCACCGGCTGGCCCTCGTCGCGGTTGCCGCTCCAGCGGAACCCGAGCTGGAGGGTAAACCGGCTGCCCATATCAATGGGCGCCTCCAGGGCTAAGTGGTCGCTGCCGCCCTGGAGCTGGAGCGATCGCTGCAGCCCCGTTTCGACCACCTTGTAGCGGCCCACCAGCGGACCGCTTTGGCCGCTGGTGTTGGCGGTCACCGTCACCTGGGCGGTCTCCCCTTCTGAGATGGTGAGCTGCCGGGTCTGGGGATCAGCCTCAAAGCCGTAGGTGGGGTTGGCCGGGTTGGCCGGCTGGTAAATCTTCACCAGCTCCTCATTGTTCAGCTCTGCTGGCGGCTCGGCGATCGCCAGATTGAGGTACGTGAGGTTGGCTCGCTGCCCCCCAAACTGGTAGGCCACATCGGTGGTCTGGGCGGGGTCGGTGACGATGGTGGCGGTAATTTGCCCCAGCTGGTTAGGGTCGTTAAAGCCATCATTGACGCCGCGAACGCCCACCAGCCGAGGCTGATTCCAGTCAGCGGCGGTGAAGGTGAGCCGATTGGTAGATAGCGTGACCTCGTCGCTGCCGACAATGCTGCGGGTAGCCTTCAGGTCGACGGCCACCTGACCGTCACCGTCAATGGGAGCCGAGGTCAGCTGTACGTAGACATACTCGTTCCAGCTCGACTGTCGCACCCGAATGGGTAAGGCGTTGCCTTCATTAGCCAGCAGACGCCCCTGCTCAAAGGTGAGTTTCAGATCGGCACTCTCAGGGCTGAGGCGCAGGGTTTCGGCATCGGCCAGCTCCTGGTTGGCCGCCAGCTCCAGCGAAAACGACTGGGTGACACCATCGAGGGTCAGGTTGCCGTTGAGAATTTTGCCGTCAAAATCGCCCTGCACGGTGGTCACAGCAAACCGCTGGTCGTCGGTGAGGGTGAGGGTGGTCTCGCTGAGGGCCAGTCCGGCGGTGTCGGTAATGGTAATTTTGGCACTGTTGTAGTTCTGGCCATCCCAGCGCAGGTCATCGAGGTTGAAGCGCAGGGTCATCGCACCATCGTCGGCCTCCCGCACGATGATCTGCTTCACTGGCTCCAGCTGGGTGGTGTTCTCGTTGCGATCGGTTTCCGGGTTGTAGGTGTAGCTGCTCTTGAGGCTGAGCATTTCCACACCGGGCCGATCGGTATCGACGATCGCGATCGCCCCACTGGCCCCAGTCACCTGGTAGCGACTCGCGTCGGCATTGGTCACCCCATTTAGGGTGAGCTGAATGCGCTGGTCGCCCTCGGCCCGCTCGTCATCGGGAGCGTTGACGTAGACGATGCCCTTGCGCGCCCCCTCAGGAATGTAGATTGAACCGCTGAAGCCGTCGCCAAAGCTAACGTTCTGGGTTTGGGTCTGGGCCGTGCCGTTGGCATCAATGGCGGTAATGATTTGAAAATCGAGCCCCTGCCAGGCCTCGCCGCTTTGAGCCGTGGGCTTGAGGGTGCTGTCTTCCGCCAGGGTGAGGTTAGACAGGTCAAAGTTAACCGTAATGC
>JBARVK010000077.1:0-1860 GCA_049646225.1 Nodosilinea sp. | reverse complement strand
CGCCTCCCCCGCTGCAAAAGCCCGTAGCGCATTGATGATGTGAATATTCGCCTTAGGAAAGGGAAACTCCTCGATCGCATCCAAACCCACCCAGCGCACTTCGTCGCACTCAATCGGCTGGGGCTCGCCGCTCAGGTGGGTGCAGTGGTGCACGTTGAGGGTGACTTTGAAGTGGGAGTAGGCATGGGTAATGGTACAGAGGCGATCGCCTACTGCAATTTCAATTCCTAGCTCTTCCAATATTTCTCGGGCGATGCAGGCTTCGATGGTTTCGCCGGGCTCGATTTTGCCGCCGGGGAACTCCCACAGGCCGCCCAGTAGCCCTGACTGCTTGCGGCGATCGATCAAGATCTGCTGCTGGTCATTCCAGATCACGGCGACGCCAATTTGCTTGTGGGGCAGGGGGCCTTTGGGTTCTGACATGGGCAGCTCCGATTGAATATTGCGATTATAGGCCTGGCAGTGGACCTGCCAGGGGCAGCGATCGCACTCGGGGTTGCGTCGGGTACACAGGGTTGCCCCCAGATCCATCAGCGCCTGGTTGAAGTCGCGAGGGCGATCGGGGTCAAGCAACGCCCCCGAGAGCCGCCACAGGTCGTTGAGGGCACGGGCCGGGGGCACGGGCAGCGCCACCAGCCGGGCCAGTACCCGCTTCACATTGCCGTCGAGAATGGCGTAGGGCAGGTTAAAGGCCGAGCTGAGAATGCCCCCGGCGGTCGTTTTGCCAATGCCGGGCAGCACGGTGATGGCGTCAAAATCTCTGGGAATCTTGCCGTCGTGGTCACTGACGATGCGCTGGGCTGCCCGGTGCAGGTTGCGGGCGCGGGCATAGTAGCCTAACCCCTCCCAAGCTTTGAGCACCGTTTGCTGGTCAGCCGCCGCCAGGGCCTCCACCGTGGGAAACTGCGCGAGCCAGCGCTGGTAGTAGGGCAGCACCGTTTTTACCTGGGTCTGCTGCAGCATCATTTCTGATACCCAAATGGCGTAGGGGTTGTCGATGTTGCGCCAGGGCAGTGTGCGTCCCTGCTCGCCGTACCAGCTCAGCAGCGCCTGCCGCAGGTCTTGAACGGGAAAATCCGGCCAAAGCTGGAATGCCTGGGCCGGACTGGGGGAAAGTGGGGGCTGGTTTGTAGCCCTCGCTGTGCTCGTTGTGTAAGAACCCTCACCATCGCGCCCGGTAAAACGGCGATGGCTAGGAGAGGAAACGGGGGGATGCTCGTCCCCCTGGGTTAAACGTTGACGATCGCTCACTCAGCCTCAAAAGACGATTCCGCTGACATCAGCGAAGACTCAAAGGCCAATCGCTGTTCAGCACCGCGCAGAAAATACCCGCTCATCATAGCAGAGGCCAGCAGACGGCCCAGGCTCTCGCGGTTGGTGGTAATTTCGACGTCAAAGTGTTGGGAGGGCAGCCCGCCGAGCAGACCAATGATGTTGTGCTCCATCATCTGCTGCACCTCGGTGGAGGCTGGGTTAGAGAGTTGAGAGATAGTCTCTGGGCTCATGCTGTGAACGTATTGCATGAGAGAGTTAATCTGCTCAGAGTCAGAATTTTTAAAGCCGTTAAACAGATCGTGGGCTTTACCGGAAGAATTGCTCACAGTGGATACCTCGCTTGGCTGGCAGTAAGTGCGGCCTGGGTCAATCGGATTGAGCTGGATGTGGTTAGTATTCCCCATCGAAATGTAGAAAGCTACTGTCGAGTATCTACATCACTAGTTACTTCTACACCGGGGGCGTCGCTATTCCTGAAACCCATGTGTTTAAAGTAACAAGCTCTGGTTCGGGGTTGGTTAGGTAGAACCGTACTAGCCGTGGAGGGGTTTTGCCCCCGCAGAAGGAATTGGAATGCTGTTTCTG
>JBARVK010000076.1:0-11017 GCA_049646225.1 Nodosilinea sp. | reverse complement strand
GTTTTTCTACCCCCTCGACTTTACCTTTGTGTGCCCAACCGAAATTGCTGCCTTTAGCGATCGCTACAGCGAGTTTGAAGCGCTAAACGCCGAAATTTTAGGGATCTCTGTGGACAGCGAGTTTGCTCACTTAGCATGGATCCAGACCGAACGCAAAATGGGCGGTGTGGGCGACCTCAACTATCCCCTAGTGTCCGATATCAAGAAGGATATTAGCGCTGCCTACAATGTCCTGGATCCCGACAGTGGGGTGGCCTTGCGGGGGCTGTTCATTATTGACCGAGACGGGGTGCTACAGCACTCAACCATCAACAATTTGGCCTTTGGCCGCAAGGTAGACGAGACCCTGCGAGTCTTACAAGCCATTCAGCACGTGCAGGCGAACCCCGATGAGGTCTGCCCGGTCGACTGGCAGCCCGGCGATAAAACGATGACTCCCGACCCGGTCAAGTCTCGAGAGTTTTTTGCCGAGGCTTAGAAATTCCCCGCCCTCGGTTAGAATGACCTTGAGATAGCTGTTAGAAGCCGCTGCTTGGGCCTTTTGGCGTGGGCATAAAGAATTTGCAGGATCATCCATCATCTAAAACGTTAGCTCTGGCCACGGCGGCTAAATGGCGCTATTGGCTGCCCCAGCCGCCGCGGCTAGAGCGGCCTTTGGGCCAGATTCCCCCCGACTTTGCCCGCTGGGATGTAACCCATCACCAAACGGTGCGTTTGGCCAACTGGCGGGGCAAGCAGCCTGTGGTACTGGTATTTTGTCGCCTGACCGCAGCGATCGCCTACAGCCCGCAGCACCATACCCACCTGGTGGCTATGAACAAAGCTTATGCTCAGTTCCGCAATGCCGGGGCTGAGGTATTAGCGGTTAGCCCCCAACCCCAGCGCCCAACCCAGGCGGTAGTAGATGACCTCGGCCTGAGCCTGCCGCTGCTCAGCGACCCCACCGGAGATGTTTTTCGGGCTTATCGAACCGGTCAGGCCCTGAACGCACCGCTGCCGGCCCAGTTTTTGCTCGATGCCCAGGGTCGGCTGCGCTACTGCCATCTGTTTTCGCTGCTGCATCCAGTCGCCCCGCCTGAAGCTCTGCTAGCGGCGCTAGAGCAGCTGTAGGGGCTACGTGGCGTTGGAAGTGGCGGCCAGGGGCAGCTCAACGGCGATACGGGGCAGGCGATGCTTAAAGCCACAGAGAATTTCCCAGCTGATCGTACTGGCCAGGGTTGCCCAATCGTCGGGGCCGATGGTGCGATCGCCGTCGCGGCCTAGCAGGGTCACCACATCGCCCTCCTGGAGGTTGGGGATGTGGCTGACGTCTAGCATCAGCTGATCCATTGTAATGGCGCCAATTTGCTGAGCTAAGTGGCCCTTGACCATGACCTGAAGCCGGTTAGAGAGCAGGCGGGGAACTCCGTCAGCATAGCCAATGCCGACCACCGCTAGGCGAATGGGGCGATCGCATACGTATTGGTGACCGTAGCTGACGCCTGTACCAGCGGGGACATCTTTGAGATGGGTAATCCGAGCCTTCACCTGCATCACCGGCTGCAACTCTACTTGCCCTTGGAGATGGGGGGCCGGGTACAGGCCGTACAGGCCGAGGCCCACGCGCACCAGGTCGTAGTGCAGAGCCGGATCGGCCAGGGTGCCCGCTGTATTGGCCATATGCAGCCGGGGTGGAAGCAGGTGCTGCTGCTGAAGTTGATCTAGTGCTGATCTAAACCGCCGTTGCTGTTGCTCCATGATGGTTGAGTCGGGGCTATCGGCGGTGGCCAAGTGAGAATAGAGGCTGTTGATCTTGAGATGGGGAAGCTGTCGCACAAACCGGGTAAAATCGACAGCATCCACCCACGGAAATCCCAGCCGGGTCATACCGGTGTCGATTTTGAGATGCACACTCACCGGGCGAGCGGCGGACAGTCCCGACAGGGTATCTGAAAAAATGAGCGCCTGCTTGGGGTTAACCAGGGTGGGCTGAAGCCGCCAGTGGGCGATCGCCTGCATTTCTTCGGGGCTGTTGACGGCCCCCATGACTAAAATAGGAGCTTGAATGCCCGCCGCCCGCAGCTCAATGCCTTCGGGCACGGTTGCTACCCCCAGCCAGCTAGCTCCGGCCTGCAGCGCCGTTTGAGCTACGGTAACGGCGCCGTGGCCGTAGGCATCGGCCTTGACCACGGCCATGAGCTGGGTAGCTGTGGGCAGTAGTGCTCTAAACTGACGCACGTTGTGGCGCAGTGCCGTCAGGTTGATCTCGACCCAGGCCCGACAGCAGCGCATAGGCTCTAGGCTCGGGGCCAGGCTCGGGGTTTGATCCCAACTTAGCATTATCACTCCTCCTTCACCGTGGGCTGTTTGGGTTTTACTGGGCTAGCGACTTATCATAACCCCAGATATTGCCCTCCCAACCGATCCCCCAGTTGCTCACAGAGCCCCAAGACAGTGTACTAAGACCCAAAACCTCAATTTAGCTTCTGTGTTACCATCGGTCTAATCTTCTTTAGCCAATTCACTACGCAAAAGAATGAGTAAGGTTCTGGTGCTCAATGCCTCCTATGAACCGCTCAATATTACGAGCTGGCGTCGAGCTGTTGTGCTTGTGATCAAGGGTAAGGCCGAGCGGGTTGAGCATAACGGCAGGTTAATCTATGCCGATTTTCCGCTGCCGACCGTCATTCGTCTGCGTCATTACGTGCGGGTGCCCTATAAAGATATTCCCCTCACCCGCCGCAACCTGCTGCAGCGCGACAACCACACCTGCCAATACTGTAGTTATAGCGGTGACGGGTTAACCCTCGACCATGTTGTGCCGCGATCGCGCGGCGGCGGCGACACCTGGGAAAATATGGTGACGGCCTGCGTGCGCTGCAATGTCAAGAAAGGCAGCCGCACCCCCCGAGAGGCCAACATGCCACTCTTTAGTCAACCCCGCAAGCCCCATAGCAGTCTCTACTTTGAGGTCACCCGACAAATTCATAGCGGTGTGCATCAGGAGTGGAAAAAATATGTTATCGGTATTTCATAGGCGCTTGACCTATGCCTTAAGGCTGAAATCTGGTTCTACCGATTGCTACGCTGGCGATTCCACCGCAATTTGTAATAATAAGCATAGAGCGACAGCGCTGTTGACCCTTGAGAACCTGTCGGGGGCGTTTCACCGGGGAAGCCGCCCTAATCGCGACGACAACGCCATCTGCCAGGGGGCGTCTGCGCTCTAGATTGAGGAAATTAGACCAGTTAAATACTAGGTGCGCTGTTCCAGCAGGAAATGTCTATGATGACGTTTAACTCCGACTCCGAGACCCCAGACGTGGCCGTGGCCAACGGCAACAGTACTACGTCTGTGTTGCCTCGACTCGATTCAGACAGCGATTCCGAGGATGTGGTGCAGGTGATACGTCGCCTACTAGAGTCCCACCGCAACGATCGGCATTTGGTTCTACTACAGGATTTTCCTGACCCTGACGCCCTGTCATCGGCCTGGGCCTACAAGCTGATTGCAGCCAACTACAAAATTGAGTGCGACATTGTCTACGCAGGTACTCTCAGCCATCAGGAAAACATTGCCCTGGTGCGTTTGACTGGCCTACCCGCTCGTCGCTGGTTATCGGCAGCGGACAGTTCTAAGCTGAGCGACTACCAGGGGCTGGTGCTGATTGATAACCAGGGCACCACCAGTCAGCTCTATGAGCAGCTGCGAGAGGCGGGGTTGCCCCTGGTGTTGGTGATTGACCACCATGCCCCCCAATCAAAGCTAGATGCTGAATGTATAGACCTGCGTCCCCATATTCGGGCCACAGCTACGATTTTGACTCAGTATCTTCAGCAGGGGTTACTCAACCTCGACCGCAATAACAGCAAGCATACTAAATGCGCCACTGCCCTCATGCACGGGCTGCGGGCCGACACTAATCAGCTCATGCATGCCGGAGCCAGTGACTTTACGGCGGCGGCCTACCTGAGCCAGTTCTACGACGGCCAGTTGCTGAGCGCAGTGCTACAGGCCTCCAGGTCGAAGCGGGTAATGGATGTGATCGAGCGATCGCTGCGCAACCGCAAAGTGCAAAATAACGTGTCGATTGCCGGGGTCGGCTACCTGCGCTACGACGATCGCGACGCGATTCCCCAGGCGGCCGACTTTCTGGTCACCGAAGAGAACGTGCACACAGCCGTGGTCTATGGCATTGTCCACGATGAGGACGAAGAGCGCGAAGTTGTGATTGGCTCACTGCGCACCAGCAAAATCACCCTCGACCCCGACGAGTTTATTAAAGAAGCCTTTGGCCAGGACAGCGAGGGCCGCTTCTTTGGCGGCGGCCGATCGATGGCCGGGGGGTTTGAAATTCCGGTGGGCTTTTTGTCAGGCTTCTACGAAAACTCCGAGTACAACCGCCATAAGTGGGAAGTCTTTGACACCCAGATCAAGCAAAAGCTCTGGCGATTGGTCAACCCCGAAGAGGGCATGATCAACACCGACTAAGCGAGTAAAGGGTGATCGCCCCTTTGCCCCTAGATTTCAGAGGCGTATCGATCCCACCAGCGGTTGAGGGGATAATACAGCGCCGGGGCCCACAGGCTGCTCAAAATAGCCGAGCTGAGCGCGATCCGCTGGTGGTATAGCCAAATTTTACCCAGGGGTGGGTAAAGCGAGTCGGGCGATACTAGCTGATTCAGACTAATCTGAAAAGCCAGCACCGTTTCGGCAATCACTGCCATTGCAAATACAATCAGCGCTACCGACACAATGTCTTCTTGCAGGTAGCGTTGCTTTTGCAAACGCGCCGTCAGCACACCGACCACAATCAGGCTCAGGGTGTGAGTGGGGTGGGGAGAGGTCATGGCGTCCTGCAGCAGGCCCAGCACCAGCCCAGCTACCGCCCCCTGCCACGGGTTCCGCTTAATGCTCCACGCCACGACCCAAATCAGCAGCCAGTGGGGTGCTACCCCCAGTAGCTCCATGCCTGGTATGCGGCTGGGCAACAGCAGCAGGCAAGCCAGCACCGAAGCCGCCGTCACCATGCTGTTAACGGCCCAGGGCTGCCGCCACAGCGGCAGAGAAGCGATCCGGGTGGCTGAGGTCATAGGTTAGTCCTCCGTGTTGCCTAGAGCGGCGCCATTGTCAGGGAGGGCACCGGGAAGCACAGGCGCATCAACGGTTTCTTGGGGGGTAAAGGGATGCACCATAGCCCACTCTAAGATCGGCAGAGGCGACGATAGCTGAATAACCGCTTCAGGCGCCGGGCTTTTGGTGAGGTCGATGGACTCAATGCGCCCAATGGGAATATCTTGCGGAAACAGGCGGCTGTAAGAAGAGCTGACCACCACATCTCCAGTTTTGACGTCAGGCAGTTTCTCAAAAAACTCTATAACTACTCGGTTGTTAGATTGGCCCCGCACTACACCCATAGCCCGGCTGCGGCTGACCTTAGCCCCGACCCGGCTGGTGGGGTCGCTAATCAGGAGTACTCGAGAGGTGCTGGGAGAGACGGCGATGACACGGCCGATCAACCCCCCTGGCCCAGTCACCACGTGCCCTACCGCTACGCCCTGGCGGCTGCCACGATTGAGCACGACCTGCTGCCACCAGTGGTCAGCGGCGCGGCCAATCACTGCGGCTCGAACCCCCGCTTGAGCAACGGTGGTCTCGTAGTCGTCCATCGTCTGTAGGGAGCGGTTTTGGTTTTCAAGCTCCACAATCCGCTGCTGCAGCTCAAGAATATAACTGTTCTCAAACTGCTGCTCGCGGCTGAGGCCTGGCTGTAGAGGACGAGTGAGCCAGTTGTATGCCTCGTAAATTAAGGCCCCATCGCTGGCCCGCAATAGCCAAGCTGAGGAAATGGCCAGGGTGACCATTCCCGCCTTCAGCGCATGACGTGTCCACCAGCGGCGTAGAGCAAACATAAGTTCTGGGTAGATGACGACTTGGATGCGGCCTTACAGGCTCGATCGCCCGCTAAACACCCGACCCATCTGGCTAAAGTTCTCTAGCACCCGTCCGGTGCCCAATACCACACAGCTCAGCGGGTCGGCGGCGACATGAACCAGAATGCCGGTCTCATGGCTAATGAGAGTGTCTAGACCCTTGAGCAGGGCCCCCCCACCGGCCAGCATAATGCCGCGATCGATGATGTCGGCAGCTAGCTCAGGTGGAGTGCGCTCCAGGGTGCGTTTTACCGCTTCTACAATCACCGAGAGGGGTTCAGCCATACTCTCGCGGATTTCGGCACTCTTGACGGTTACCGTGCGGGGTAGACCCGACAGCAGGTGCAGACCCCGTACATCCATGGCGATTTCGTTATCGTCGGGGCTGGGATAGGCCGAGCCAATGGTGATTTTAATTTCTTCGGCGGTGCGTTCACCTACTACTAAGTTGTGGACTTTTTTCATATAGCTGGAAATCGCTTCGCTGAGTTCGTCACCCGCCACCCGTACCGACTCACTCAGCACCGTGCCCTGCAAACTCAGGACGGCTACTTCGGTGGTGCCGCCGCCAATATCAACAATCATGTTGCCGGTCGGTTCGGCCACGGGCAGCCCAGCCCCGATCGCAGCCGCCACCGGCTCATCGATCAGGTAAACCGTACGAGCGCCCGCCTGCTGGGCAGCATCCATCACCGCCCGCCGCTCAACCCCAGTCACACCGCTGGGAATGCCAATCACAATGCGGGGCGATACCAGGGTACGGCCTTCGTGCACCTGGCGAATGAAGTGCTTGAGCATCAGCTCGGCGGTGTCAAAGTCGGCAATGACCCCGTCGCGCAGGGGGCGGAGGGCCAAAACGTTACCCGGGGTGCGGCCCAGCATGCGCTTGGCCTCTTCCCCCACCGCTAAAGGCTTCTTCTCGACCTGGTCGATGGCGACCACAGAGGGCTCTTGCAGGACCACCCCTTTGCCAGAGACGTATACGAGGGTGTTGGCCGTACCCAGGTCAATACCCATGTCGCGAGAAAATCTGTCGAAGAGTGCCACAGGCAATCACGTCCCTAAACTAAGGAAAAAACAGCGAACCAGCGCCACAGCGCTATCCAGAAGCCTAACGCTGATATCGATGTGGATTCTATTACGTTTCGTATCAGTGCGTCCAGTAATGAAATTAGTATCTGCTAGCGAAAAAACGAGTCTGGGCCAAAAACTACGGCGTTGTATGGCTTAAGGAGGTTGACTAAATAGATCCTGTTACCAGAGTCGACGGCCTGATCTTAGACGGCGGGAGGCCAAAATGTGTTCCTATGCAGCTAATTGATAACGCTGACGGATGATCGAGGTTTCGCCTACAATGCGTAAGCGTGCGTTGGGCAAGTAGTAATGACAGTTAACGTAGTAACCCTGGTCGGCCGAGTGGGTACTGACCCAGAGGTCAAATATTTTGAATCGGGCACGGTGGTCTGCAACCTGACTTTGGCGGTGCGGCGGCGATCTAGCCGAGACGACAAGCCCGACTGGTTTAACCTGGAGCTATGGGGCAAGACGGCTGAAGTAGCGGCTAACTATGTGCGTAAGGGCAGCTTGATTGGAGTCAGCGGGGCCCTAAAACTCGACCACTGGCAAGATCGCTCTACCGGCGCGGCGCGTTCTAAGCCAGTGGTGCGGGTCGATCGCCTCGATTTGCTCGGCTCCCGCCGCGACAACGAATCAGCCATGAACTACAGTGACGACGAGTTTTAGGCGAGTTCTGGATGGTCTCTTGAGTCGTCGCCTTCCTAATGTCGGGAAGGCTTAAACAGTACAAGTCTGTGAGACTACGATGCCGCCGGGCCAACATTCTCAAGCCAGTCAAAGATTTGGCTGAGCTGTTCGGTCGTGACCAGGCCGTACTGCCACAGGGCCATGGGCAGCAGATTGGTGGTTTGCCCGGCTTTGCGCAGCCCCATCGCGATCGCCTCAGAGGAAACGGCCAGCTCGGTTTGTAGAAATTCAATTAACTGCTTTTGGCGGTAGGAGGCCATAGGAAACTTGAGTGAGGAGCGCATGATTAGCTGTCACTATAGCGATTCTGGCTCAGCTTTGCCTCTGCCTCAGGTCGAAGTGATTTCAAACTGCCCACTGGGCCGCTGAGCTGGTTGAACCGGCCCACTACAGCATAGGCCTATCGGCAGCGCAGATGTGTGCTACCGACAGGCCTACGTGATGCCAACCTGCGGTATGCCCGCCTCTGGAATGCTAGAGCTTTCGATCCATTACCGCCGTCAGCTGGAGGAGAGTGGCGTTTAGTTTTTCTTCAATCGACGGCTCTATGGCCGCCTCAACGACCTCTTTTCGTTTGGCTTTCTCAAACAGACGGACCATGATGAAGATCACGAACCCAATCACCACAAAATTGATAACCGCCGAGAGAAACAATCCATACTTGATGCCGTTGGCGGAAAGATTGGCAATATCCTCGACTCCGGCGGCTTCTAAAGCAGGATTGAGCAAGATCGGCGTCACGATATCGGTAACAAACGAATTGACGACCGCATTGAAAGCGGTGCCGATGATCACAGCAACGGCCAGATCAATCACGTTACCGCGCATGAGAAACTCTTTGAAGTCTCTCACGAAACCACTAGTTGAGTTCACAGCTCGATTCCTGGTCTGTCCATTAGCCATAGAGTCTAAGTCCTTAACCGAAGGTGGATACGGTGCTTTCCAAAAGAATTTTAATCGTTCGCCTAGAACAATATCATTGGTTGAGCGGTGTGGAGAGGTTTAAGGTAGCGTTAACCCCTGGCCGGTCAAGAGCACTATAAAATTGCAGCGGTCTCGGGACGGCTAGGCCAGGCGGGTTTACTTTAGGTGCCAGGACAGGCTGTATGTTTGGCCACCCTTTTGATAGTCGTTGCCGTCCTATCCTAAACTGCACCTCAGGACGTTAGCGAATACGGTTTAGACCGAGGAGTTACAGGATGGATGCCGCCGCGCTCTGGCAACGCTATAAAGACTGGCTCTACTACCACGAAGGTCTGGGCTTTTACCTAGATGTCAGCCGCATGGGCTTTGACGATGCCTTTGTAGCCGCTATGCAGCCCCGCTTTGAAAAGGCCTTTGCCGATATGGCCGCCTTGGAGGCAGGCGCGATCGCAAACCCGGACGAAAACCGCATGGTAGGCCATTACTGGCTACGCGATGCGGACCTCGCCCCTACCCCAGAACTGAAACAAGACATTCTTGAGACCCTGACCAGCATTGAACAGTTCGCCAGCCAGGTGCGCACCGGCGGTATTTACCCGCCTGGCCACGGGCGGTTTACCGATGTGCTCTCCATCGGCATTGGGGGCTCGGCCCTGGGGCCGCAGTTTGTGGCCCAGGCGCTGGGGCCAGACTTTCCGCCCCTGGACATTCACTTCATTGACAACACCGACCCCGAAGGCATTGATCGCCTGCTGGCCCGCCTCGAAGACAAGCTGCCCACCACCCTGGTGATTGTCACTTCTAAGTCGGGGGGCACCGCCGAAACCCGCAACGGTATGGTCGAAGTGTGCACTCGCTTTGAGCAGCGGGGGCTCGACTTTCCCAAACAGGCCGTCGCCGTCACCGGGCGGGGCAGCAAGCTGGAGAATCAGGCCTTGAGCGAGGGCTGGCTGGCCACGTTTCCCATGCGCGACTGGGTAGGTGGGCGCACCTCCGAGCTGTCGGCGGTGGGACTTCTGCCCGCTGCGCTGCAAAACATCAGCATTCGCTCAATTTTGGGGGGGGCCAAAGAAATGGATGCCGCCACCCGCGTCCCCGACCTGCGCCGCAACCCCGCCGCCCTGATTGCGTTGGCTTGGTACTACGCCGGCAACGGCAAGGGCGAAAAAGATATGGTAGTGCTGCCCTACAAAGACAGCCTGCTGCTGTTTAGCCGCTATCTGCAGCAGCTGGTAATGGAGTCGCTGGGCAAAGAAAAAGACCTCGACGGCAACCTGGTCTACCAGGGCATTGCTGTGTACGGTAATAAGGGCTCGACCGACCAGCACGCCTACGTGCAGCAGCTGCGCGAGGGCGTGGCCAGCTTCTTTGTCACCTTTATTGAAGTCCTGAAGGACCGCGACGGCGACTCAGTGGAAATGGAGCCCGGTGCCACCAGCGGCGATTTTCTGTTTGGCTTTTTGCAGGGCACCCGCAAGGCCCTTTACGAAAATAGCCGGGGCTCGATCACTCTGACTATTCCTGAGGTCAACGCCCACATCGTTGGGGCGCTAATTGCCCTGTACGAGCGAGCGGTGGGCTTCTACGCCTCCCTGGTGAATATCAATGCCTACCACCAGCCGGGGGTAGAGGCGGGCAAGCAGGCAGCGGCGGGAGTGCTCGACCTACAGCAGGCGATCGTCAACACCCTGGCCCAGAGTTCTCAGCCCCTAAGCCTGAGCGAACTGGCAACCCAGGCCGGGGCACCCGACCAGATCGAGACTATATACGCGATCGCCCGTCACCTCCACGCCAACCAGCGCAGCCTGGTCATTCACGGCAACCCGGGCCATCCCGAAGCGATCAAGCTCTCGGCGTTGTAGCTACGGCTTGGGCAAAAGCATCCTGGCCTGTTCCAACGGGCTAGGATGCGAGGGTTAAAACACTAGTCTGGGATCCACACGTAGGGGCTACCCGATACGGTAACGCCCTCGGTTTTAGAAAAGCGAATCACCACCAGTCGAGACGTATCGCGGCCTAGATCGAGGTAGCCGCTGGCCCACCGATCCGATCGCACGACTCCGGTAATCTCCAGTCGGTAGCCGCCGGGGGGCAGGTAGAGGGTTTCCTGGCGATCGAAATTGTGGGGGCGGTAGACCAGGCGATTGTTCAGATAAACGGCACCCCACTCGGCCCCTCGGGCATCGAACTCGACTCTGACCAGCCCCTCCTCGGGGCTGGGGTAGGGCACAAGAATGATCGGCGGCTGCCGAAGAATCACCCGGGGCTGTCGAAGAATGACCCGGCGGTGCGAGCGAATCACGCGATCGGGCTGAGCGGTGCTCTCCTGGGCCTGGGCAATCGGAACCCACAGCAGGGCAATGGCGGCTAGGCTCCAAAGACACTGCACCCAGCCGCGCCTGGGGCTGCTAAAGCC
>JBARVK010000075.1:0-4567 GCA_049646225.1 Nodosilinea sp. | reverse complement strand
GGAGTGGGGGAGTGGGGGAGTGGGGAAGAGAGGCACTCCATCACCCCATCACCCCCTTCCCCGCTAAACTCATGTCAACAAACAGCACAACAGGGCAGCCATGACCGTAGACTACGATGGCGTAATTCTGGGCGGTACGGTGCAGGGGCGCGAGGCCGCTGCGCTGGCGGCGCGGGAAGGAGCGCGGGTGGCCCTGGTAGAGCCGTTGGGGTCTGTGGATCGGCGCGTTCGTCGTCAAATCGGTCTGACGGCCCTGGCGGAAGCCTCGACGGCATCCGGCTGGAAGGGCTGGAGGCATCGGGTCAGCGCGTTAGAAGCGGTGGCCTACCCTCACCTGAGTCTCGATCGCCTGATCACTAGTGGCGTAGACGTGGTGCCGGAGCCGGGTCAGTTTAGCCCCCGGCCCCAGCTGGCGGTGACCACCTTGACTCGGCGGCTGCGATCGCGCGGCTACCTGCTGGCCCCCGGTACCGAGGTCACTGTGCCCGACATACCGGGCCTGGCTGCGACGCCGTACCTGACCCTCGATACGCTGCCAACCCTAGAGGATCTGCCGGAAAGCGCGATTGTGCTGGGCCGCAGCGGGGCGGCGATCGCCCTAGCGCAGGCGTTAGCTCGGTTGGGTACTCGCACTACCCTGGTCAGCCGGGGGAGCCCTCTGCTGCCGACCGAAGACGCCGATCTGTCGGCCTTTATCGCGGTCTTGCTGGAGGCCGCAGGGGTAACGCTTAGACTGGGTACCCAGATCGATACCATTCACCACAAGGATGAAGTCGAGCTTTTGCTGGGCGATGGCCGTGCGATCGCAGCCCAGGTGCTGATCCTCGCCACCGCCCCCCACCCCCTGCTGGCCCCGCTCAATTTAGCCAGCATTGGCCTTCGGCCCCGCACCGTCCACGGCACCACCACGGCCCTGCCCGTGGACGATCGCCTCGTAACCGTTCACCCTCGGGTCTTTGCCTGTGGTCCTGCGATCGGCGGCTACTGGGCCGACACCACCGATCACCAGGACGTGGCGATCGCCCTGCGCAACCTGCTCTACCTGCCTTGGCGCCAGCTATCCTCGCTCAATCGCCCGGCCCTGCTGCACACCTCCCCGGAATACGCGCGCCTGGGCCTGAGCGCGGCCCAGGCCCACCGCTGGTACGGCAGCGAGGCTACAGTGCTACAGGTGCCCTTTGGCCAGCTGCTCAAAGCTCACCAGGGGAATGACGTCATGGGGTTTTGCCGCTGGATAGTGCGAGCCAACGGACAGCTCATTGGCGCTCAAGTTTGCGGGGCTGGGGCCAGCGAGCTGATTCACACCCTGGCTCTGGCGATGCAGCGAGGGATTGCCCTCCACCAGCTAGAGCAGCTGCCCACCCTACCCCACAGCCTGACGGCGATCTTGCCCCTGCTGGTGAGCACCTGGCAGCAGCAGCGCTGGCAGCCCGGTACCTGGCGGCGCGACTGGGCCGAGAACTGGTTCAACTGGCGGCGATCGCGGTGAAAGGCAAATGGCATTTGCCCTGCCGGATTACCTAGCGCAAGCTTTCGCAGGCCACGCCGTCGCTGTCGCCGTCGAGGCGGTGGGGATCGCCGGGGAAGGCCTGCAGTACCGCCTGGGCCTGTTGCCAGGTGGCGAAGTCACCACAGTCACAGTCACTGGATATGCAAGCGGGCAGGCCGCTAGGGGTCGGCGATGGAACGATGGGCGATGGCTCAACAGATGCTGGTTGAGAGCCGGGAGCTTCTGTCGCTGTCGCACCCCGGCGAAAGTCCCAGGGCATAGTGGGGGTAGGTTGACTCCAAAAATTGAGGCGGGCGGTGCGGGCGGCGGCTTCGGCCTGGCGATAGTCATCGGCGGTGGCGGCACAGCCGTCCAGATATTGCTCGTACACCACGGCGTAGCCCTCGCGCACCAGCTGCAGGCCCACCGACTGACCGCCGCTGTAGACTTCGGCTACGGTGCGATCGTAGCGATCGCGCTCAATGGCCCGCACCTCCACGGGCTGCCCGGTCGAAAGCAGCTGCCGCAGCCGCAGCGAAGCTTCAGGCCCAAAAGCCTGATTGGTTTCTGGCGCATCCACACAGGCCAGACGCAGGGTGAGCGGGCCGCCCTGTCCCTGCACCCGCAGCGTATCGCCGTCGCCCACAGAGACTACCGTGGCGGTGGGCAGGGTTTTCGCAGCGGCGGCCTCGGCAGCGTAGGCCAGGTTGGCTTCGTCAGCACCTTCGGCCGATAAAGGGCTCTGGGGACTAACCTCAACCACTTCAGAGCTGTCGCCAATGGTCACCAGATCAGGCACTGCCGAGCAGCTCGCTATGCCCAGCAGCCCCAGGGCTGTTGCGCTCGGAATCCAAAAGACCGTATGCCGTAGATTGCAGAATGGGGACATAGTCTGGGCTAGTCAGCGGCTCGTCTCACAAATTATGTCACCCTGTATACCAAGAATACCCAGGCCGATGGCGACATCCTAGCTCACTGCGGCTTACCCCGCCTTGCCAATTGCCGATATGATTAAGCCCTCATACCCAGCCTTTTTCCCTAACGAAGGACTGGTCGACGGCTGCACTAGTGCGGCGACTACGGCAAATCGCGAGGGATCAGGGGCTAGGCGAGCTGGAATGGTAGACATATCTCAGCCCGTCAGTCCTAGGGTGTGGGCGACGGTAGCAAATCACGAGTAGGGCGATAACGCGAACCGGGCCATGCTGGAGAGCATAATCTTAGTGCTGCTGGGGGGCTTTTTCGCCGGGCAGGTGGCCGAGCGGCTCAGGGCTCCGGCGCTGGTGGGCATGGTGCTGGCGGGAATCGCCCTGGGGCCGCAGGGCCGAAACTGGCTCGACCCGGGCACGCTGGCAGCGGCTGATGGTCTGCGCACCATCGCGGTAATGGTGATTTTAATGAAGGCGGGGCTGGGCCTCGATCGCGACAAGTTAGCTCAGCAGGGCAGTGTAGCGCTGCGGCTGGGGTTTCTACCAGCGGCCTGCGAGGCGATCGCGGTAGCTCTAGCGGCTAGGTGGCTGCTTCAGTTTGACCTGGCCACCGGGCTGCTGCTGGGCTGCGTGGTGGGGGCCGAGTCCCCGGCTGTGATTGTTCCCGCTATGCTGCGGCTCAAGAGTCTGGGCTGGGGCGTGGCCAAGGGCATTCCCGACGCGATTTTGACCGGCAGCGCCCTGTCGGATGTGCTGCTGCTGCTGGTATTTAGTCTGCTACTGGCCTTTCTGGGCCAGGAGTCAGCGGGCGGCCTGACGCTGGGGCCGATCACCCTGAGCCCGCTGCAGCTGCTGCCGGTTCAGATCGGGCTCCAAATCGTTTTGGGTGTCGCCCTGGGCTGGCTGCTGGCGCGGCTGCTGGTGCTGGTGCTGGCCCGCCAAAACTGGACTCAAAACGCGGTGCAAGATGCCCTGGTGGTGGCCAGCCTGGCGCTCTGGCTGGTGGTGCTGGCGGAGGCGGTGCCGATATTTTCGGGCTACCTGGCGGTGATGGCCACGGGCTTTTTTTTAATTGAGCTAGATGCGCCCCTGGCCCGTCGCCTGCGGGGGGGATTTGACGGCCTGTGGGTGGTCGCGCAGATTGTGCTGTTCGTGCTGCTGGGGGCCAGCCTGCAGATTCAGGTGCTGGGCCAAACCCTGGCGGTGGGGCTGCTGATTCTAGCCTTTGGCACCCTGGTGGGGCGAGGGCTGGGCTGGTACCTGGCAACCGTGGGCAGCGACTGGACCTGGTCGGAGCGGCTGTTTTTGCTGCCGGGTAACTCGGCCAAAGCAACGGTGCAGGGGGCGATCGGGGCGATTCACCTGGCCCAGGGCATCGCTGGGGGAGAGGAAATCTTGGCGATCGCGGCCCTTTCCATTCTGATTACCGCTCCTCTGGGGGCCTGGGCTATCCCCACCTTTGCCCCACGGCTGCTAGAGCGGGGTGAGGTAGACCCAACCAAGGTGACAGTAGCTCGCCCCGTTGTGCTGCTGGCTGCGGTGGATACGTCGCCCACGACGGCCCAGGTGCTAGCGAAGGCGGCAGAACTGGCTCGTCGCAGTGATGGCGAGGTGATTGTGCTCCACGTTCTCCAGGTGGATGACCCGCAGGGTATAGAGACTCTGCGAACCTTGACCCGGCAGTACTTGGCCGACATTCGTTACCGCTTAGACATTAGGCCGGGGGTGGTGTCAGAGCTGATCGTAAAAACCGCACAAGACTGCGCGGCAACGGAAATTATCTTGGGCAAGCGGAGCAGCGGTTCTCTAGAGGCGATGCTGCTGGGGTCGGTATCGCGTACGGTGCTAGAAAGCAGTCCGCTGCCGGTGTTGGTGGTAGATAGTTAGGTAGATGTCGGCAAGCAAGGGAGCCGGGGAGCGGGGGAGCGGTTAGCGATCTAGACAAGGGGCAGTGCCTAAGTCCAAGCCGTAGTCTGCTCTTCATCCCCCACGCTCCCCGGCATCAATCCGCCAGCCACCGTTGAGCAAGCCTAAGTCGAGGCCTGATCGTAAAGCTGACGACCGGCATTGATCTCAGACGAAATAGCATCGCGGCTTTCAACGAAGGTGTACTGTTCGTTAAAGGAGCCCTCGGGGCGTTCACCAATAA
>JBARVK010000074.1:0-13975 GCA_049646225.1 Nodosilinea sp. | reverse complement strand
CTAACCCACCCTACAGATCATTAAGCCCCTCCCCCCTTTACCCATCCACTCTCCCTCTCTCCCTTAACCAACTCTTACCGAATAAAACTTCACAGCCTTGCCAGAGTATTGAATGATGGAGGTAGTGGATTTTTGCCATCCAACCTTGAGCGGTGGACTTAACGTTATTTAAAATTCTCCCCTTGCTCCACGCTTCTCTGTAAATCAACCCTTAGGACGAACCCCCTATGACGAGCTTTCCCATTGATCTAGGCGCGTATCAGCGCATTTCCCTAGATGCCTCTAACCCCACCCTCACCGACGAGCAGCGCAGTGCGCTCAAGGCCAACATTCAGCTGTGTCGGGATGCGATCGTGTTCTTTACCGCCACGGGGGCGGCGCGGGGCGTGGGTGGTCATACCGGCGGCCCCTACGACACTGTGCCCGAGGTGATGATTCTCGACGCCCTGTTTCGCGGCGCGGGCGACAAGTATGTGCCGATTTTCTTTGACGAAGCGGGGCACCGGGTGGCGACTCAGTACCTCATGTCGGTGCTCAATGGCGACATGCCCGCCGAGCAGCTGATGCAGTACCGCGCCGCCAACGAAAAGCTGCCCGGTCACCCCGAGCTGGGGCTGACCCCCGGCGTCAAGTTTAGCTCTGGTCGGCTGGGCCACATGTGGCCCTACGTCAACGGCGTGGCCCTGGCCAACCCAGGCAAAGCGGTGTTTTGCCTGGGGTCTGATGGTGCTCAGCAGGAGGGCGACGACGCCGAGGCGGCTCGCTTTGCCGTGGCGAACTACGTCAACGTCAAGCTGCTGATTGATGACAACGACGTGACGATCGCAGGGCATCCATCCCAATACATGGGTGGCTACAGCGTTAAGAAAACCCTCGAAGGCCATGGCCTGACGGTGCTCGAAGGCGACGGCGAAGACCTGGACGGCCTCTACGCCAACATCTGCAAGGCGATCAACACCCCCGGCCCGGTGGCGGTGGTCAACAAGCGGGCGATGGCGGTGGGCATTGAGGGCATTGAGGGCAGCACCCACGGCCACGATGTAATTTCGGTGAAGGCGGCGATCGCCTACCTGAGTGCCAAGGGCCACACCGCCGCTGTGGAGATTCTCGAAGGCATTCAGGCTCCCAAAAACACTTACGAGTTCATGGGCTCTAGCAAAAATGTGGGCGCTAACCGCAACGTGTTCGGCGACGCCATGGTCGAAGTGCTAGGCGAAATGGACGAAACTACTCGCAAAGAGAGCGTACTGGTGGTCGATAGCGACCTGGAAGGCTCCTGCGGACTGGCCCAAATTCGCAAGGCCTACCCTGAGATCTTCATCAGCGGCGGCATTATGGAGCGGGGCAACCTATCGGCAGCGGCGGGCTTCGGCATGGCCGAGGGCAAGCAGGGCGTGTTCGCCACCTTCGCCGCCTTTTTGGAGATGTGCATCTCTGAGATCACCATGGCCCGGCTGAACTACTCCAACCTGCTGTGCCATTTCTCCCACTCGGGCATCGACGATATGGCCGACAACACTTGCCACTTCGGCCTCAACAACTTCTTCGCCGACAACGGACTGGATGACGGCTACGACACCAAGCTCTACTTCCCCGCCGACCCCAACCAGATGAAGGCCTGCGTCAAGAAGGTGTTTGGCGACCCCGGTCTGCGGTTTATCTTCTCGACTCGCTCGAAGGTGCCGATGATTCTCGATACCGACGGCAACGAGATGTTTGGCGGCGACTACACCTTTACCCCCGGCAAAGACGAGGTGATCCGCGAGGGTACGGCGGGCTATATCGTCACCTTTGGCGACTCGGTCTATCGGGCGCTGGATGCGGTGGAGCGGCTCAAGCAGCAGGGCATCGACGTGGGCCTGATCAACAAGGCCACCCTCAACGTGGTGGATGAGGAGACCATGGCCAAGGTGGGCAATGCCCCCTTTGTGCTGGTAACCGAGGCCTTTAACCGCAAGACCGGCCTGGGCAGCCGCTTTGGCACCTGGCTGCTGGAGCGGGGCTACACGCCCAAGTTTGCCCACATTGGCACCCACGAAGAGGGCAGCGGCGGCCTGTGGGAGCAGTTCATTCACCAGGGCATTGACCCCGACGGCATTATGGCCAAGGTGAAGGAGCTGGTGGGGTAGATCTCCTAAATCCCCTCTTGGGAGGGGTAGGGGTGGGTCTGTCCAGCGCTGGGTAACCCACCCCGCCCTCCGGGCACCCCTCCGAGGAGGGGATGTGGCCCAGATCCCAGGGTTCTCAAAGAACCCTGGGATCTTTTGCGACAGGAGCATTTTTAGATGACCAAAACCGAGCGGGAGAAGATGCTGGCGGGTGGGCTGTACCGGGCGGCGGACCCAGAGCTGGTGGCGCTGCGGCGGCTGGCCCAGACTCAGCTGTATCGATTTAACCATTCGCGCCCCGAAGAGATGGATGTGCGGCAGGAGGTGGTGCGATCGCTCTTCGGTGCGATCGGCCCCAATTTTGAAATTACGCCCCCCTTCTTTTGCGACTACGGCAGCCATATTCGAGCGGGTAAAAATCTCTACATCAACGCCAACTGCACCATTCTCGACTGCAACTGGGTGACCCTGGGCGACGACGTGCTGATCGCCCCCAATGTGCAGCTCTACACGGCGTACCATCCCACCGACCCAGCGGCGCGGCTAACCGGAGTAGAAATGGCGGCTCCCATTACCATCGGCAGCAACGTGTGGCTGGGGGGCGGCGCGATCGTCTGCCCAGGGGTGACTATTGGCGACAACACCACCATTGGCGCAGGCAGCGTGGTGACCCAATCCCTACCCGCCAATGTTGTCGCCGTAGGCAATCCGTGCCGGGTAATTCGTAACAGTCAATGAAGTAAAAACTTTACGGGTTTCTATCGTTGTGCGGTGAGTTATTGGGGTTTAGTTAAATAGTGCGATCGCAAGTTTATCGGGCAAGCTGACTGAAAATGAGTCGTTTTACCTATGATCTTCTACAGAACGCGCTGGGAATACTAAATTCGTGTGTCAACAACTGTGGAACTTGGCTATGGGAATATCTGCCTCTAGGACCTGTGCTTGTCATACTATCGGCCGATGTCAAGCAGGAGAAGCAGGGCGGCTGTTTCTCTGGTTTCCGGTTCCCCATACCTTAGCGAAAGTACTTCCTTTCCTCAAAAACACATCGTTCGAGTTTGAGCTCATGCAGGAGCGGCCAGGGCTAAGTGTGGCCTGCCCAGCTGGGCAAGCTCAAGAGGTTGCTCGCCACTTAGCTCAGCTGGTGACCCCCAGGGAGTTAAAAGAAACTCAGGTTTTATTTGTGCGCGGTGCTGTACAACCGCGGCTGCAAGATTTTAGCGATATCGCTTCGCTGCAGCGGTTCATCAAGGTCAGTCAGTCCGATTGGCTGGTCGATATGCTGGCGACCGATCGCTTGACCAGCCATTTTCAACCCATTGTTTCTATTCAAGACACGTCGCAAATTTATGGGTACGAATCTCTTTTGCGCGGGCTAGACGAGCAGGGCAATTTAATTATGCCTGGGTCAATCTTTGAGCTGGCCACCGAAGCAGGCCTGCTGCCGCAGCTCGACCGAGTGGCGCGGCTGAGCACGATTGCCCAGGCCAGTCAACACCAGCTGAAAGAGCGTATTTTTATCAACTTTACCCCTACGGCGCTGTACGATCCGGTGGCCTGCCTGCGCAGCACCGTAGAGGCCATCGACAAAGCCGGCATTTCTCACGACCAGGTGGTGTTTGAAGTAGTGGAGTCTGACCAAGCGAAAGATTTAGACCATCTGAGAACGGTGCTTAACTACTATCGAGAGGCTGGCTTTGCGGTCGCGCTGGACGATTTGGGGTCGGGCTATTCTGGCCTAAATTTGCTGCACCAGCTGCGTCCCGATTTCGTCAAGCTGGACATGGAACTGATTCGCAATGTCCACCTCGATCCCTATAAAGCTTTTATCACCGAAAAACTTTTGGAGATCGCTCAAAAGCTGACGATTCAGACCGTAGCGGAAGGCATTGAATGCCTCGAAGAGCTAACCTGGCTGCAGGAGCGAGGGGCGGACTTTGCCCAGGGCTATCTGATCGCTAAACCCAGCGCCGTGCCCGCTAAAACAACCCCTTATTTCGCCCCCAGGGCGGTTGCCGTAGACCTGGATTCCTGGCCGTTAGGCGCACCGCAGGTCAAGTATCAGAGCGAGTCTGAACGCATTGTTGCGACGGTAACCCAGCGCATTCGGCAGTCGCTAGACTTAAACGTTATTCTTCAAACCACAGCCGACGAGGTGCGGCAGCTGTTTCAAGTAGACCGCGTGGTGATCTATCGCTTTGAACCCGACTGGAGCGGGCTGGTGGCGGTAGAGTCTTTGGCCGCAGGAGCGCCATCGATTTTAGGATTCCACGTCATGGATACCTGCTTTAAGACCACCCACGCGGCCTACTATCAGCAAGGCAATACCCGTTCCATCGAAAATATTGAAACTGCTGGGCTACAGCCGTGCCATATAGACCTGCTCAAGAGCTTAAAAATTCGAGCCAATTTGATCGTGCCCATTTTGCAAAAAGAGCAGTTGTGGGGGCTGCTAATCGCCCACCAGTGCAGTCACTCACGCCAGTGGCAGCAGTCTGAGGTGAATTTGCTCTATCAGCTGGCCAGCCAGGCGGCGATCGCCATTCAGCAGTCGGAGCTTTACCACCAGCTGCAAACGGCCAATCAGGAGCTGCGGCGGTTGGCCTCGGTGGATGGGTTGACCCAGGTGGCCAATCGCCGCTGCTTTGACGACAGGCTGAGCACTGAGTGGCAGCGGTTGGCGCGTGAGCAAGCGCCCCTCTCGCTAATTTTGTGTGATGTTGATTGCTTCAAACTCTACAACGATACCTATGGGCACCTAGCCGGGGACGATGTGCTGCGGCAGGTGGCGATGGCCATAGCGCAGACCTGTAAGCGCCCCTCTGATCTGGTGGCCCGCTACGGGGGGGAAGAATTTGCGGTCGTTTTACCCAATACCACCGCCGAGGGGGCCAGGACCGTTGCTGAAGCCGTTCAGGCCAGTATTGCCGCCCTGCAGCTTCCCCATCCCCGCTTGCAGGCCAGCCTGGTTACCCTCAGCTTTGGCGTGGCAACCCTGGTTCCCTCTCCACAGGTCTCCTGCGAGACGCTGATTGCCCTGGCCGACCAGGGCCTCTACCGGGCCAAAGCCCAGGGCAAAAACCGGGTGGTGCAGGGGAGCGATACGCAAAATGCCGGAGGCAGAGAACGCGAATTGGGACTGCCGCCGCAAGGTGCTCAGGGTTCTTGATAGCTGACGACCCGCACGGTGGCCGCCGAGGGGTCCTGGGTGAAGATCAGGACCCCTTCGGCATCGGAGCGGGCGGGCACAAAATCGAAGGTGGTGGTGGCGACTTCGTCGGGGCTGGGGGTCTCTAGCGTGCCCTCAACGGTGACCTCGGCGGCGGTGGCGTCGCCTTCGTTTCTAATGGTTACGGGCAGGTAGTAGTTACCATTGGCCGCTCTCACCTGGCCGGGTTGCACCGTAAACTCAGCGGGTTTGAGGGAGGGGTTGAGCCACAGCGAAGCGACCGTAGCGACCACCGCCGACAGCAGCGTGAGGGAAATAGCCAGGGAAAACCATTCGGCTGGATTGCGGATAGGCTGTTCTGCCATGGAGCATCTAGGGGTTATACAGCTAGGCGACCAGCCGCACCGCCAATGGTGCAGGGCAGGCCCAATACGATGATATAGCTCACCCACTGGTTCACTGGGTCGCCCACGCGAATCACCTGAAACAGCCACAGCATGAGCGCCGAGGCAGCCAGGGCAATCAGGTAGGCGGCCACGGTTTCGCTGACTGGGCCCTGGAACAAGCCAGACTGCGATCGCCGCTGCCGCTGAGAGCCAAAGTTGGCCTGGAACACAATGACGTAGGACAACAGCAGCGAACTGGCCATAATCAGCAGCAGGCGAGCGGGCTCCAGGGAGCTGGAGATCATGGGAATTTCATCGGTAGGGGCGATCGATGAACCCACCACGATCGCCCCCAGCAGGGCGGCACCAGCATCCGACAGGGTGCTTCGCCAGGGGTGGCCGTGCGTTTTGGTGGAGTCGGTACCGCTGTCGTCGGAGGTTTTCAGCAACAGGTTGTTGGCAATACCGACTCCGATCGCGTAGGGCAGCGACAGGGTGATCAGTCGGCCCATGAGGGCATCGATGCCGGTGTCCAGGTGAAGGATGTCGAGCAGCGTCAGACTGAGGGTGGCGGTGAAGAGGGCGATCGCCAGCCCTTCGACACTTTCGGCCAAAATTTGGCCATAGCCGCGCGACTGCTGGGCCCGAAAGCCACCTTTGATGTTGAGCAGCACCAGGGCCAGGTAGGCCATGGCCAAAATGAGCATCATCCGAGGCGGCGAGGTGAAATTGCCCTTCCACCAAACCTCCATAGTGTAGAGAAAGGGAGCACCAAACAGAAATGCCCCAGCGATACCGCGCATGAGGTCATCCAGTTCGGTGCGCCATTCGTGGGCTTTAGGTCGTGCCATTGATTACCTCAGTCGTACCTAAGTTTAGCGAATTCGGCCTAGGCTAAACGCTCGGCTGGTTGCGACAGCTACAGACAAAAGGGCTAAAATTCGGTCTTGCAGGCAGCCGTGATGGGGTCTCGTTGGTGATGGCTGATGCCCCGCTGCGATCGCGTCCCCAACAGCCGCCCCGGGCGCTACAGGGGTTAAAGGTGCTTGAGGCCGATCCGCAGGGCCGCCACCCGCGATCGCTCGGGCATGGACGCCTGCGCCCCCGGCACCATCACCGAGGCGGCGGCGACCGCGCTGGCAAACTGCACCGCCTCCCCCAGCTCCAGTCCCTCCGCCAGGGCCACGGCCAGGCCGCCGTTAAAGGCATCCCCCGCCGCCACGGTATCAACCGCTTTCACGGGCAGAGCAGGCTGATGGAAGGTGTGGTCTGCGGTAGCGACTACGGCTCCCAGATTTCCCAGCTTGACGATCGCGATCGCGACCCCCCGCTGCACCAGCTGGCGAGCCGCGGCGGTGGCGGTGGCAACATCAACAACGCTCAACCCGGTCAGCTGACTCGCCTCAACCTGGTTGGGGGTGAGAATATCTACCGCTTGGAGCAGCTCAGCGGGCAGGTTGGTCTGAGCCGGGGCGGGGTCAAGGATGACCGTAACACCCCGGGCCTTAGCGGCGCGAGCGGCGGCGGTGACCGCAGGCAGCGGCACTTCGAACTGCAGCAACAGGCTGTCTCCCGGATGCAGGCGGGCCACCAGGCGATCGGTATCTTCCAGGTCTACGCGACCGTTGGCCCCCGGCACCACCACAATGGTGTTGCGGCCCGCGTCATCGACGGCGATCGCCGCCACCCCGGTCGGTGCCCCCCCGTCCAGCGCCACTCCGCTGGAGTCCACCCCGGCCTTTTGCAACCCCTCGATCAGCTGTTGACCAAAGGCATCCTCTCCGACCCGTCCGACCATGGCTACCACCGCCCCCAGGCGAGCCGCCGCCACCGCCTGGTTCGCCCCCTTACCGCCGGGCAGGGTCTCGAAGTGGGTGCCCAACCTTGTCTCACCGGGCTGGGGCAGATGCGGCGTACGGCAAACCAAATCCATATTGAGGCTGCCGAAGCTGTGAATTGTCGTGGGCTTGAGGTCAACGACCATGGAAAACAGAGCCAAACGCTCAACCGATAATAATCGAATGGTACGACCTTAAGACTTGAAGAAACGGCCTCAAGCTCTCAATGGGGCAGACTCAGACCTGTGAGGCCCGTAACCTCCTTTCGACACCCCCCGGCCAAAGGGCTTTATCTAGGGGCGGGAGGGCATCGTGGGGGGCAGGGGCATCCACCGCTAGGGCTAGGGCGGCCGATCCTGCACTGCCTGCCATAGGCACCATGGGGTCACCGAGAATGCGGTAGCGCTGTAGGGGCAAGTTGACCACCAGGGGGTGCTGCAAACAGGCGGCCAGGGTGAGGGGCTGGTCGGTGGCGGCTAGGTCTACCATGGCCTGCCCCAGTCGCAGGGCGAGCTGTTGGTTAAGGCTATGGGCCGTCTGGCCCGTGGCGGCAAACACGGCCCCGCAGCGCCCCGACAGCACCAGGGTTTCTGCAAAACTCAGGGGGCTGAGGTGGCGGCTGGCATTGTGGCAGGTGAGGCAAAAGAGCGCGCCCAGAGGCTTGCCCTGCCATTCACGCAGATGGGCGTGGCTCAGTCCCCCATAGCTGTGCCACCCGGTGGGGAATCCGTGACCCAGGTAAAGAGCGGCTCCAAGGCCCAGCCCGAGGGCGTAGAGGAGGTCGCCGCGGGGAATGCGTTCTGCGCTCCAGCGGCAGTGGGAGAGGGGGGGAGCGAGGTGGGTTTCTAGGCGATCGAGGAGAGCTTGGGTGCGATCGTCGCGGCCGCCAAGGAGGGCGAGGGGGCCGGGGTGGGGGGGGCGCTGCCAGAGGGAAGCGGCGGCCTGGGCGTAGGTTGACAGATGCTCGGGGGCATTGGGCAGCCAGCCCACCGGGATTTTCTCGCCCCCAGGGCCGGGGAGATACCAGCGGGGCAGGCCGGTGCGGGGGGAGCGGCGCTCAGCATCGACCCAGAGGAGGGCGGCGGCGTCTTGCCAGACGGTTTTGGGGGTGGAAACCCCAGAGGGCACGGCGATCGCCCGCACTGGCCCCACCTTTTGATGGGCCTCAATCAGGGGAGTCAGACGGGCGATCGCCTCAGCAGAGGCTACCAAAACCCAGGGTTTAGAGATCACAGGGTCAGGCATTGGCGCTAGGCGAAAATCACATCGGCGTAGGGCTGCCAGGGGCTGTAGTCGAGCCCCTGCTCGTAGCGACGAACGTAGTAGTGCTCAATAATTTGGGCCTGCTGTTCGCGGTTGAAACTGTTGAAGTCACCCCCTGCCGCCACGAGTTCGGGCTGAGCGCCTTCCCCGGTGGTGCTGTTGTCGTAGCCGTAGTTATAGCCTTCGCCGGCGAGCTGGGCCTCCAGGGCTTCTACCATGTAGATGGGGCCGCTGGTGACGCCCTGCCACACGTGGGTCAGTTCGTGGATTAGGGTTGCCAGATTGAGAGTATCCCAGGAGGCAAAGTTGATTAGGTACATAGTGGTGAAGGCCCGACCGCCATTGGCCCACTCGATTAAATCGACAGGCAGAGACTTCACCGCCAGGCGCACCTTGGCCAGATCCACAGCATGGCCGAAGATTTTCTCCGCCTCGGCTCGCTCGGTGTCAGACAGGGGCCGGTAGCTGCCCGGAAACCATTCTAGAATCATAGAAAACGCTAGGGTCACCGCGCTAGCCCCCAGGTCAAAGGCGGCTTCTAGAATCTCGACCGCGCTACGACCGAGTTCGCGCAGGGTGTCAATCACTCGCCGCAGAGCGGCTTCGGTCGGTTGCACCAGGGCCGCATTGAGCACGTCGGTGAGGGTTTGCCCAAGCTCAGCTAGAATCTGCAGCATATTGCGCAGGGTTTTGCCGGGGTTGACCAGGGCCTCGGCTAGCAGAGTTGCGATCGCCACCCCGCTCTCAATCAACTCTGCCACCACATCCTTCAGCGCCTGGAGGCCGCGACTGGCTACCCAGGCCAGCAGTTCTGCCACCGCTGCCCCGGCCTTAAGCATGCCTCGCACCGTCGATCGCAGGCTTTCCAATCCGGTTTTTTCAATCCAGAGCAGAATGCTTTCTACGGTGTGACCGGCTTTGACCAAGGTTTCACCGACAATTTCCAGGGCTTTGTCGCCAGCCCTTCGTGCCCACTCAATTACTTGAGCGACCACCATGCCCGCCGCATCGATGGCGGCGACCACCCGGCGCAGCAGGGCCTCTGACTGCGACTGGGCCCAGTTCAGCACCTCGTCAATCGATCGCCCCGCCGCCTGAATGGCTTCTACCAGGCCCCGCCAGGCCAGAGCGGCAACGTCTTCGGCCTGGTTTAGCACCCAGTTGACCACGTCGCCCAGGGGCCCTGCGTAGCGCAGCACTGCGTTGAGGGTGCGGCGAAAAATGACGTAGCCCTGGGAGAGGGCTGTGCCCAGTACCGATGCCACCGATTTGCCCGCATCGATGGCGGCTTTGACCAGCTTCTGGGCCAGCGACCAGGTGGCGCTCATGGTGCCCAACACAAACTCGCCCAGGGTCTTGCCGATCTCAAAGATGGCTTTGACCGCCTGGGCCAGCAGGTCGCCTGCCAGATTGGCCAAACCGCGCACCACCTCGACCACACTCTTGCCCAACTCAAAGGCCGCATTGACTACTTTGCGCACGGCAGCAAAGCCGTGCTGGGCCAAATTGACAATCAAATCGCCAATCGTTCGCCCGATATCCAGCACGCCAGCGACAATCTCGCGCACCGTATCGACCGCAGCGGTGGCCAGGTAAACCGCCAAATCGGCCAGGGTATTGCCCAGACGGCCCAAAGACGCCGCCGCCCGCCGCACAAACTGTAAGCCCCGGTTTCTCACATCGGTGAGAATTTGACCGAGGGTATTGCCGAGCGATCGCAGGCTGGCCATTACCTGATCGAGCAGCGAGGCGGGCTGAGTGATCGCGGCCACAATAATTTCGCCCACCGCTTTACC
Organism: Nodosilinea sp.; assembly: GCA_049646225.1. Taxonomy (GTDB): domain Bacteria; phylum Cyanobacteriota; class Cyanobacteriia; order Phormidesmidales; family Phormidesmidaceae; genus Nodosilinea. The sequence goes on along the minus strand of JBARVK010000074.1, from coordinate 3,415 downwards.
CAGGGCTACCAGGGCTCTGACCGCACTGCTCAACAGCGCCACCCCAAAGCGAAAGGCCTCGGAAAGAATGTTGCCCACCTGTTCGCCAACGGCGATCAGAGCCTGCACCACCTTACGCACCGTATCGATCGCTTTATTGATCAGCCAGCCCATGACAGCGGCTACGGTTTCGCCGATCTGTCGCAGGGCCTGAACAATGCTGCGCAGGGTATCGGCGGCAAAGTTGACGGCGGCGGCCAGTACTTCCCCGATCGCCCGACCGGCGGCGCGGATGCCCTCCAGCATTTTTTTCAGGGCGGCAAACCCGGCTTTAACGGCTCCCTCTACAATGGTGGCGATCGACTTACCGGCGGCCAGCAGCGCCTTGACTAGATCCTTGACCCGATCCACTGTCCAGTTGATAACATCTTTGACCGCATTGGCAATCGCGGTTACCACATCCCCCACCGCATTGACCACGGCATCAACAACGCCCTTAATGCCATCGACAATGGCGGAGCCGAGGTCTTCTAGCCAGTCAAAAAAGCCATCGTGGGGAGCATCGGGTGCGGGCGGTGTCAGCCCCTTTTGCTCCATAATTTGAGCGGCGGTGGCTAACCAGTTGGCTACATCTTGCATTGCCGCCTCATCGACCTGTCCATTGACCAGCAAAAAGTCTTGCATCAAGACACGGCCCTGGGCCGCAGGCAGCAGCCCGATCGCATGCACCACGGTGGTGCCGTTGTTACTCTCTTTATTGGCCTGCAAAAAGGTTTTGCGATCGCCCTCCGGCGAACGGGCCACCAGGCTAAAAAAGCGCCCCGCCTGCTCGCTCGTCTCTAGGGAATCGGTGTAGGCCACGGCCAGCTGTTTGGCCTGGAGCGTGTTTTGAGCCGCCAGTTTGGTGTAGGCCGGCCCAAAGTCTTCGGGCATCATTTTCAACTTACGCAGTTCGGTGGCGGTGGTTTGGCGATCGCTCAGGGGCAGGGCTTTAAACCGCTCGGCTAGATCGACGTCTCGCCGCACCAGGTTGGTATTGACCGCCGTGGTATTCAAATCGCGCAGCGACAGACTGCCCAAAGATGATTTCGTAAAAAACTGAGGCATGGTGAACTCCAATTCTCAAATGAGGTGGGTTATGGAGAGAGCAATCTGGCGAATTTCCCCTCATTTCTAACCCTGGCGGGGAACGCCTGGCTCTCTAGATTTAAATGCGATAGACCAGCTTTAGGGAGTAAAATCTACGGCTAACACCGAGCGATCGATCTGACTCAGTAGCAAGTCTTGCCGCGAAAATCTGGGCTCAATGAATATAAATACCTGGCCATCAATCATCGTTTTCACCGATAGAATGGCAAAGGGCTGACCGGCTTCGGTATCGTCAATTGCCAACAGGGGTATGGCCTTCCACAGCAGACCATCCAAGGCGCGGTGCAGATGGGCCTCTAGGGTGGCACTCGCCGTGATGCCGCCCGTGCCACCGGGCAAAGACCAGTCGGTGACAAAGCCAACTACCTTGCGGTTGATGGGTTCAAAGGCGACCTCAAGCTGAATTTCGAGCATGACCGGCATTGGTATTTCAATGTCTGAAAAGCCGACTCGCTGCACCCGTTTGCCCATCAGCGTGACGCTAAAGCGGTGTTTACGGTTATGGCTGCCTACACCATCAAACCAGTAGCCCGTGGTGCTGGCAAAGCCTATTCCCGCAAAGGTCACCCCGGCAACGGTGCCCAACCCCGGCAGTAGCCCTGGAGAAATCTTGTCAATGATGTCCTGGGGGGTGAGATGAGTTTTTTCTCCATCCGCCGATTGCAGCCAGGGGGAAAGGGTAATTGCTTGGGTAGCATTGCGGTGCCAAAACAATACGCCATTTTCAAAATCGCCGAAGCGATTTAGGCTTTTTTCTGGTGCCGATGACGACTTAGGTTGAGCACCGATTCGATCCACCAGATCTACGTTAATTTCCGGACGAGTGCCAAACACTCCTCGGCTAGCGATCGCCGCGTTTGAGTCAAGGAATGACTGGTTTTCGAGGGTTACGGTGGCGGTCTCCCGGCGCTCAGCCGTAGACGAGGCCATTTCACCGGGCTGCCGTTCTGTATCCAGGTGGATTGCGCCTCTGGCCAGGGCAAAACCGTTGCCGCTCTCCGTTCCATTGTTAACTCGATTTGTCGCCGCACCGCCAGCGGTAGTCAGGTCGGTGACGGCCTCTCGCACGACTGGCGATCGGCTAACCGCCGTCCGGCCTCCAGACAACCCCGCAAATTCTGTCAGGGGCGCACCGGTAACCACCGAGGTAAGCCTTGGGCTGCGGGCCTCAAAGGGCAGCTTCACCACATCTAGCGGCATGGCCACAATCGGCTTGCGCTGGGTCTCGGGGTGAACATGGCCAATGCGGCGATCGGGAATTAGCTCATCGCTGATGGGGTAGCCCAACTTTGGGTTTCGCTCCCAGCCCTGAGCCGCCCAGAGTTGGCGAATCAATCCATGCACCTCGTAGGCACCCGTATCGGCAGTCCAGTAAATTGACCCCGCCTGAAAGTGGTTGAATCGCCCCCGTCGGTCGGGGGTACTGGTTTCGTCGGTGCTGGGATAACCCAAAACGCTAGACTCGGCCCCGAGGGCTAAATATTTGGCTCGAATTGCGCCATGGACTTCAAAGGTACCAGCGCTGGGATGCCAGTAGATTGAGCCCCCCTGAAAATGATTGAACCGACCGGCACTTTGGGGATCTCCACCCACGGTTTCATCGGTTTTAGGATAACCTAAAAAACTCGTTTCCCATCCCATTTCAGCCCAGCGCTGACGAATCAGTCCATGCACTTCATGGGCTCCAGCATTGGGATGCCAGTAAATCGACCCGCCTTGAAAATGGCGAAAATACCCTACCCCATCGGGGCAGATAGTTACCGCTGTAGTCGGTGAACCTAAAAACCCTGCCGCACTGGAAAGGGCCGCATATTTAGCATTGATAAACGTAGTTGCCACTTGCAGCGGGGTTTTGACTAAATCAATGCCGTCTAAAATATCCCTGAAGCGATCGACAACAACCGCCTCCCTAAAGGTGTCTTTGAATGCGCTCACCATGGCCTCTCCCGTGAGTTGGGCTCGGTGGAGGTGAATACTGTCTTGATCGCTGACAAATTCTCGCTGTAACGTCGCAGCCGAGAGCCCCCGATCCATAATGTCCGCGATCGAAAAGGACGGATTACTCATGAATAACCTCGTGAATCTTGTTATAGAATTTTGTTAGATTGGAATAGTTGAGCCACGAAAGCTCGTTGCAGGGAACTTAAAAAGCAGCTGGATTTATATATTAGGTAAATGCAACCCAAAACCGATGGAAGTCTCAACTCCATCGCCTGTAAAGATTTTGTTTGGGTGGACTACGTAATTACACCACCCCTAATACTAAGAGATAGAAGTTTCAATTGCC
>JBARVK010000073.1:0-5561 GCA_049646225.1 Nodosilinea sp. | reverse complement strand
GCATACCACTGCCCCAGGGATGGGTCGAGCGCTTGTCCCGGCGCAGCATAGCCAGTCTTGGGAGCTGGAATGGGTCGGGCCTCACCGATGATCAGATCCAGCGGGGCGATCGCGATCGCCTCAGATTTAGCAGCTGAAGCTGGCGCGATCGCCGCCTGTGGCCTTACCTCCTCTTGTTTGCTGATCCCGGTCCCAGTGCTGGCCACGGCTGGGGACGACGGGTTCGAGAGCGCTGTCAATAATCGATTGAGCCGCTGGCGGGTCGCGGCGGGGATCGGTTGTCGGGTTAGCCAGTCCTGAGTCGCGCCCTCCAGGCTGGTAGGCTGGTTTTGACGAGCTTTAAGGGCGAGGCCACCCCAGACATAAACCGCTGGTTCGGGGTTGGGCTGAGCCGCCGCCGCGCTAATGCGGCTCCACAGGCGGCCCCGGTCGGTGGCCAGGCGATCGATCAGGGTCGGCAGCAGGGTAGGGTTGGCCTCCAGCCGACTCAGAGCGGCTTCCCAGCGGCCATCAATCAGCAGGGCTAGCACCTGCTGAGTCGGCGTTGACCAATCTTGGTCGGCCTGCTGGCGGGTCAGTGCCGCATGGCGCTCGGCCAGCCTGAGCTGGGCCTCGGCTGCCGGAGTCCAGGCCTGGGCCAGAGCCAGTTTAAGATCGCTCAAAGAGGCTTCGGCCAGGCCCCAAAGACCGGCCCTGGCCAGACGCAGGGCCTGTTGGTAGACTCCGGCCCTGGCCCCAGCATCCCCAGGTACGCGCACCCAGGACACCGACTGCAGTCGCGGCGTGGCCCCGGCGCTCACCTGCCATCCCCGCAGAGCGGGCTCGAGTCCTAGGGTTTCGTCAATAATCAAATCGCTGGGGCCATCCCCGTCGAGGTCGGCCCACTGGGGGGTGCGGTTGGTGGGACTGCTCCAGGGCTCTAGCCGCTCTAGCCGCTGATGGTGAGGGTCGTAGTGGAGCAGGTGTCCGTAGCGCAGGGTCAGACCCTGCTGCTGCCAGGTGCCCTCCAGCGTTAGCCAGACGCCGTCGGTGGCCACGGGCGGAGCGGGCAGCGTAACCACCTGGGTCAACGCAAACGTAGCTGGCGCGGCGGTAGGGGCCTGGGCATGATTGCGCCAGGGAGCCAGCACCAGGTCTTTCGAGAGGGACGGTATGGTCAGGGCCGCGATCGCCCTCAGGTCGTCATCGTCCCCGATAGCCTGGAGCAGCGTGAGAGAGACAATCGCCCCGTCAGCCGACCGCACCGGCACGAGCAGAACGCGGCTACCGTCGGGCTTAGGATTGCCCAGGGGCAGCGGTTCGCCGATCTGCTGACCAGCAGCGGCCACCTGCCGCTGCAGATCCGGCAGGGTGATGGCGGGCGGGAGCGCCCCCTGCTGCGATCGCTGAAACTGAGTCAAAACCTGAGGCAGTGCCGTCGGGTCAAGCATGAGCCCTAGCCCCAGTCGAAAGCTCAGCCCCAGCAGCCCTAGCCCGCCGCCCAAGCCACTCAGAGCCAGCAGCAGCCCTAGCCAGCGACTCAGTCGCCGGGGTCGCGCACTCACCCAGACCTGCACGGTGCCAGGAGGATTGGCAGAAGGAGTGTGAGGATTAAATGAAGAGCGGCGGGGCATAGGTGCGGGGCCAGAGTCACCTGCAACTCTATCGTAGGATACGGAATTGCGATCTCTGGGGAGGGGGGAAGTGATGGGGTAGGGGAGTGATGGGGTGGGGGAGTGATGGGGGTGGGAGGTCGAGGGGTTCGTTTACAGCTCAGAATTGTTGTTTATACCGTGGAGAAGGCACCGTCGCTCTAAAATATGGGTTTATCCTTTCGCCGCGTTGCCCGCAATGCCCACTGACTATCTCGAACGCATTCTCACCGCCCGAGTTTATGATGTAGCGCAGGAAACCCCTCTGGAGCTGGCCCCAAGCCTATCGGAGCGACTGCACAATCGGCTGCTGCTGAAGCGGGAAGATGTGCAGTCGGTGTTTTCCTTTAAGCTGCGGGGCGCTTATAACAAAATGGCCCACCTGTCGCCCGAACAGCTGGCGGCGGGGGTGATTGCCTCGTCGGCGGGCAACCACGCTCAGGGGGTGGCGCTGGGGGCTAAGCAGCTGGGCACTCGCGCCATTATTGTCATGCCCACTACGACCCCCGTCATGAAGGTGAATGCGGTGCGAGCGCGGGGCGGCGAGGTGGTGCTGTTTGGCGAAACCTACGACGACGCCTATGCCCACGCCCGACAGCTAGCCGAGGAAAAGGGCCTGACCTTTGTGCATCCCTTCGACGACCCGGATGTCATTGCCGGGCAGGGCACGATCGGCATGGAGATTTTGCGGCAGCACCCCCGGCCCATTCACGCGATCTTTGTCGCGATCGGCGGCGGCGGGCTGATCTCAGGCATTGCGGCCTACGTCAAGCGGCTGCGGCCTGAGATCAAAATTATTGGCGTCGAGCCGATCGAGGCTGACGCCATGGCGCGATCGCTGAAAGCAGGCGAGCGGGTGCGACTGAGTACGGTGGGGCTGTTTGCCGATGGCGTGGCGGTGCGCCAGGTGGGCGAAGAAACCTTTCGCCTTTGCCAGCAGTACGTGGACGAGGTTATTTTGGTCAGCACCGACGACATCTGCGCGGCCATCAAAGATGTCTTTGAAGACACCCGATCGATTTTAGAACCGGCAGGAGCGCTGGCGATCGCAGGGGCCAAAGCCTACGTCGATCGCGAGGGCATTACCGACCAAACCCTGGTGGCCGTGGCCTGCGGGGCCAACATGAACTTCGATCGCCTTCGCTTCGTCGCCGAGCGAGCCGAAATTGGCGAACACCGCGAGGCCATCTTTGCCGTCACTATCCCCGAAACGCCGGGCAGCCTGAAGGCCTTTTGCGAATGCATTGGCACCCGCAACCTGACCGAGTTCAACTACCGCATCGCCGACAACCACGAGGCCCACATTTTTGTTGGGCTAGAAGTGCAGGGCCGCGCCGATGCCGAGAATATGGCCCAGGTCTTTGAATCCAAAGGCCTAAAAACGCTGGATCTTACCGATGACGAACTTTCTAAAATGCACCTGCGCCACATGGTCGGCGGCAAGTCGCCCTTAGCCCACGACGAACTGCTCTACCGTTTCGAGTTTCCCGAACGCCCCGGCGCGCTGATGAAGTTCGTCAACGCCATGAGCCCCGACTGGAACATCAGCCTGTTCCACTACCGCAACAACGGCTCCGACTATGGCCGCATTGTCACAGGCATTCAGGTACCGCCCGATGAGATGGCCCAGTGGCAAGGGTTTCTGGACAATCTCGGCTACCAATACTGGGACGAAAACCAGAACCCCGCCTACAAGCTGTTTTTGGGCTAGGGGTTTGTCAATCCTAAATTTGTAGGTTGGGTGGCGCGATAGCAAAACCTAACAAGGCTTACTGCTGTTGGGTTCCGCTCCGCTGCACCCAACCTACAAGAGCTAGAAGCTGTTTTTGGGCTAGCCGCCGATCTGCGACATGGTGCGCCCGTAGGCTCCGGTGGTGCCCGACTCGCGCATTTTGTAGTTAATCTCGGGCTTGGCCGCCAGCAGGTCCGCCACCTGGCGCTTCAGTTCGGCGGTGGGAATCCCCTGGCGCAGAGCGGTTTTGAGGTCAAGCTGGCCGGTTTCGTTGAGCAGGCAGGGGCGCAGCCAGCCGTCCGCCGACAGGCGCATGCGGTTACAGCGATCGCAGAAACACTCCGACATCTGGCTAATGAACCCCACCGTGCCCTGGGCACCGGGAATTTGAAACACATCCGCCGGGCCGTTGCCCAGCACGTCGCCTTCGCTCAGCCCCCAGCGCTGCCGAATGCGATCGCGCAGGGTTGCCGAATCGACCCAGCCTTTTTCTTCGAACAGGCTGTCGTTGCCGATCGGCATAAACTCAATGAAGCGCACGTGCCACTGGCGATCGAGGGTGAGCGCTGCCAGATCCAGCACCTCGTGGTCGTTAACGCCGGGAATGACCACCACGTTGAGCTTCAGCGGCGAAAACCCCACCCGGTGGGCCGCCTGAATGCCTTGCCAAACCTGAGGCCAGCGCGACCTGCCCCGACCCCCGACGATGCGATCGAAAATCACCGGATCCAGCGAGTCGAGGCTGATGTTGACCCGCCGCAGCCCGGCATCCCAGAGGTCCTGCGCTAGGCCACCGAGCAAAAAGGCATTGGTGGTCAAAGCCAGATCTCGGAGGCCAGGCAATCCAGCAATGTCGCGCACGATATCGACTATCCCTGGCCGCACCAGCGGTTCGCCCCCGGTCAGCCGAACGTTTGAGAACCCCAGAGGCATAAACACCTCCTGCAGCAGCTGGTTTAGCTCTGCGCGGGTCAGCCATTCCCCTGGGGGCAGGTACTGCAAGTCGGCCCCCTCTGGCATGCAGTACTGGCACTGAAAGTTACAGCGATCGACAAGACTAATGCGGAGATAGTCAATGGTTGGCATAGCAGAGCAGAACCACGGGTTGCGTTCCTCCGATTATGCCACCCTCACCCAAACTCCATGGGTGGCCGCTGGATCAATGGAAATAAATCTGGATCCACTGTCCCCAGCTCTAATCTAGGACGCAGGGGGCAAACGGTCTGGCGCGTTTCCCTGACTACCTAAGCGGTTTTTCATTGCCGCCAGCTCGCTATCCACCGCAGTGGAGCCCCCTTCTAGGGCGGCAAACTGGCGCTCTAGGGGGTCGCCGCTGAGTTCTTCGAGCGCTTCGGCCTTAGACTCCATCTCCATTACCCGCTGCTCCATTTGCTCAAAGGCCGCGATCGAGCCGCCAGTCCCGGTTTGCCCCAGCATTTCTTGAATGCGCTGGGAGGCTTCAGCGGAGCGAGCGCGGGCAATGTACAAATCTTTTTTGGTGCGGGCATCGGCAATTTTGGCCTCTAGTCGCCGCATATTTTCTTTCAGCCCCGTGACCACCCCGCTCTGCTGGCCGAGCTGGGCATCCATTGCCTGGGCCGACTCCAGGTAGGTCTGCCGACGGGTGAGGGCCTGGCGGGCCAGGTCTTCATCGCCTTTTTGAATAGCCAATTCGGCCCGGTTGTACCACTCCTGGGCGGTCGATTTAGCCTGGGCGCTCTGGCGCTCGGTGCGTTTTTGGGTCGCGATCGCCTGGGCCACCGCCTGACGCAGCTGAATCAGGTTGGCCTGCATGTCGGCCATGGCCTGCTCCAGCACCTTTTCGGGATCTTCGGCCTGGCTAACCGCACTGGTGAGATTGGCCCTCAAGACGCGCCATGCCCGATCAAACAGCCCCATCGATCGTTCTCCAAGGAGGGTAATTTGCTACAGCATAACAGGCGGGCTGAGGGAGATAGGGAGGGTAGGGGAGGAGGGGAGAATTAGGAAGATAGGGAAGGGGGGGAGTGAGGGAGCAAGCAAGGCGTTGTGTCCCCATCTCCTTCATCCCCTAGGGCGAAATCACCTGGGCTGGAATCCCCTGTCCCTGGAGCTGGTTGGCCAGATTGCGGGCTGACGATTCTTGAGAAAACGCGCCCATCTGAATGCGGGTGCCGCTGGAGAAATCGCGCACGTAGGCATCTCCCACGGCGCTGCGG
>JBARVK010000072.1:0-8262 GCA_049646225.1 Nodosilinea sp. | reverse complement strand
ATCCAGAACTGCACCTACAGGGACAGTGCCGATGGCACCACCCAGCCCTGGAGATGGCAAGTTAGGATTATTCGTGGTGTTTAGAGTTGGTCGACCCTTTACTCTCAACGCATAGAGAGTGCCGCCTTTAGCCAAATCACCTGCCTTAGTGGGTTTACCGACCTTAGGCACAAAACGGTAGAAGCAGCTATCGCCCCGGTCTTCGGTCTCGTAAACATAGCCAGTGTTGGGGTCAACCGCGATCGCCTCATGGCTAAAGCGACCCATCTCAACCAGGGGAATGGGATCGGCGAAAGCCGGTTCTGCGGTAGCCGGAACTTCAAAGTTGTAACCGTGGCGCTTGGTACCACCCAGAGTCGACTCAAAGGTTTCTTCGCAGCTAACCCAAGACCCCCAGGGGGTGGGTCCGCCAGCACAGTTACGAATCGTTCCAGACAGGGAGCCAAATTCCTTAACGACTTCCCGATTGCTACCCACAACAAGGGTAGTGGTTCCCCCCGTGGCTCCGGTTGAATACCGTTTCGAGCTGGGCGCAGCAACGCCTTCGGTATAGCCAAATTTAGCTTCAAACGGGCTCAGCTCGTGGTTGCGCACCAGAATTGTGGTGTTACGGGGACCCGGAAAAGCGGCCATACCGTCGTGGTCACCAGGAATAATACCCCCGCCAGGCATTTGCTGCCCGGTTGCGGAAAGAATCTTGTAGTTGAAGCCGGGGGGCAAATCCAGCAGAGGAGTGCTGCTCAAGTCTCCGTATGGATTATTGACCAGGTAGTTCTTGTTTAACGGCAGTTTTGGCTCCAGAGCCCCAAACCCTGTACCCGTCGCAACCTGTCCCTGAGCAATGCGAGCATAGAACGCCTCCAGGGGAGCCACCATCGTGGCACCAACCGCTGAAGCTCCTGCAATTTTTAGAAAGTTTCTTCTTGAATACGGCATCGTCAATCTCCTCTCGCTCGAAATGGCTGGTCAACTAGCGAACAATAGACACAAGAATCTTCAGTGATTACACTCACAAATTCCTCGCAAACTGTATCAGAAAAATTACGTCTGTCCTTTAAGTAAAACTTCTCTTTGGGTTAATTTGACTTTAAGCTTTTGCCCGCAATGGGTCTGCATAAAAACGGCAGAATGCCGCGCCTGAAATCTTAAAAAAGTCAAAACAATGGGCGATTATCTTGTTTGTGCCTGCTAAGCCCAAACAAAAAAACGAAGCAATATCCTGGGCGCTTTTACAACGCGCTCAGGGGTGTATCCCACTTTTGTAAACTTGTCATTATGACAGCTATCTGTTCGTCATTCCCGTGAAGACGGGAATCTACAACGGACATCTTGCTCTCGATGGATTCCCACTTTCGTGGGAATGACCCAGACACTTGCAGAAGTGGGATGCACCCCGCGCTCAGGGGCTAAAATCTATGGGAAAAACATGGAATAAAACCAGCTTAACGTTGGTTAGGCATGGTCAATTTATCGACAGCTCCAGTACTGTCGACAATCGCCCTTTGGGCCGACTTAGATTGTCGTCAAGAGCCTACTTCAAATGGCTTTTGTGCCACAGGGCTCTCAATCTAAAGCATCGACTAACTCGATATACTCGCTCCTGGAGAGCCTGCCCTCCCTGGCGGCCTGTTGAAGACGCACTACAGGGTCCTGATACTCTCGCAGGGACGCAAACTGAGGCACCTGAGCAACCGCCGCTGGCGTTCTCTCACCATTGCCAGGCTGTAGCCCTAGCAGGGCATAGGAGGTGTAATAGTATTGAGTTGACTGTACATCAATACGAGAGTTATTGACCCAATCTGCTCTCAGAACTGTGGTTTCCAGGATCGGTGCTATCCGTCCGTTGTACTGCCCTAAAACACTGACTCGGATCTGATCTATCGTAGGGTTTGCTGCAAATTGATTGGTAATTTCGTCAATAGCCAGGGCCTCCGCCTGGCGGGCCAGTTCCCCTCTCTCTGGTTGCCCACTAATTTCCAGCGTCAGTATTAATGGATTTGGCTCTGCTTGAACCGATGGACTGACAGTCGCCCACTCAACGACAGTGACAAGCGCTGCGGAGACTAGCAACCTCCTGATCGTTTTGTTGAACGGTAATAACAATGAAAACATCCCAGTGAAGTGCTTTTCTCAAAAAAGCTTTTTTCGCCACCCAGGGATTGTCTCACCAAAAGGGAATGGCCTGGGTAAAAAAACGGTTAAAAAGCCTCCACCTCCCCTGAGTTCCAGAGTTTTTTTGAATCGAACCGCAATACATTGATGTTTCGCTGCCGTGTAGCATCTGAGACAGACCCTTCGTTGCTGATTTCGGATCCTTGGCGCTGGGGCAGTGCCTACATAACCAACCACCTATAGAAAATCCATAGAAAAATCAGAGACCATAGCGTTTAGCCTTTGCCCAGGGGCTTAAATCTTTTTGAGATTTCTCAGGCCCCCTTTTGGATCGGGCAAAAATCTAGCTACTTTTACCAGGCAGGACAGCACCGTGAGCGCAGAAGCCAATCGCCTTGCAGAAAACCGTGCCAAAATTGCCCCGTGGCAAAAGTGGGGCCCCTACCTGAGCGAGCGCCAGTGGGGCACCGTGCGCGAAGACTACAGCAGCGACGGCAACGCCTGGGACTATTTCCCCCACGACCATGCGCGATCGCGGGCCTACCGCTGGGGTGAAGACGGCCTCGGCGGCATTACCGACGACCACAACCTGCTGTGCTTTGCCCTCGCCCTGTGGAACGGCAACGACCCGATCCTCAAAGAGCGGTTGTTTGGCCTCACCAACAGCCAGGGCAACCACGGCGAAGACGTCAAGGAGTACTACTTTTACCTTGACAGTACGCCGACCCACTCCTACATGAAGTACCTCTACAAGTACCCCCAGGCGGCGTACCCCTACGACGATTTGCTGGAGACCAACGCCAGCCGCAGCCGCTACGAGCTGGAGTACGAACTGCTGAATACGGGCATTTTTGAGGGCGATCGCTACTTCGACGTGTTTATGGAGTACGCCAAGGCTGACCCCGAAGACGTGCTGATTCAAATCAGCGTGGCCAACCGAGGCCCCGAGGCGGCCCCGCTACACCTGCTGCCCACCCTGTGGTTTCGCAACACCTGGTCCTGGGTTGAAACTGGCGAAAAGCCGGTGCTAAAGGCCCTGGGCAATGGGGCGGTGCAGGCCAGCGTGACCAACCCGGTGCTGATGGATTGGATCACTGACTACTACTTCTACTGCGATGCCGGGGTGCCGCTGCTGTTTACCGAAAATGAAACCAACCGCGAGCGCATCTTTGATCAGCCCAACCCCAGCCCCTACGTCAAAGACGGTATCAACGACTACGTCATTGAGGGCAAAACCGATCGGGTGAACCCCGACGGCGTGGGGACAAAAGTGACGCCCCACTACCAGCTCACGGTGGAGGCCGGTGCTACGGCGGTGGTGAAACTGCGTCTGACCAAGCATGCCCCCGATGTGGTGGGAGATCCCTTCGGCTCCTACTTCGACGACCAGTTGGCGGCGCGGCTGAGGGAGGCTGACGCGTTCTATGCCACGGTCATGCCTGCCCAGGTGCAGGCTGACGCCGATCGCGCCAATATCATGCGCCAGGCCCTGGCTGGCATGATGTGGACCAAGCAGTACTTTTACTACGACCTTGACGTGTGGCTGCGGGAGCGCGGCATTACCCCCTGGACGCCGATTGTCGACAAGAGGCACGTGCGCAACAGCGAGTGGTTCCACATGATGAACGACGACATCGTGTCGATGCCCGATAAGTGGGAATACCCCTGGTATGCCGCCTGGGATTTGGCCTTTCACGTCATCCCGATCAGCCTGATTGACCCCGACTTTGCCAAAACCCAGCTGATGCTGATGCTGCGCGAAGACTACCTGCACCCCAACGGCCAGATTCCGGCCTACGAGTGGAATTTTGGCGATGTGAACCCGCCCGTACACGCCTTTGCCACCTGGGAAATCTACGTGCGCGATCGCGAGCGCAACAACGGCGAGGGCGATCTGGAGTTTCTCAAGTACGCCTTTTCAAAGCTGTTGATCAACTTTACCTGGTGGGTTAACCGCAAGGACGAAGGGGGCAACAACCTGTTTGAGGGTGGGTTCCTCGGCCTCGACAATATTGGCGTGTTTGACCGCAGCTCGGCCTTGCCCACCGGCGGGCGACTGGAGCAGGCCGACGGCACCGCCTGGATGGTGTTCTTTAGCCAGCGGATGCTGCAAATCGCCATTGAGCTGGCCCTGCACGACCCTCTCTACGAGGATCTGGCGATCAAGTTCTTTGAGCACACTATGTGGATCGCCGGGGCCATGGACCGCATGGGCGTTCACCAGGACGAGCTGTGGGACGAAGAGGACGGCTTTTTCTACGATGTGCTGCGGATGCCCGACGGCCACTCGACCCGGCTGAAGGTGCGATCGCTGGTGGGACTGCTGTCGCTGATGGCGGTAGCCGTATTCCCTCGCCAGGCGTTTGATACGCTGCCCCGGTTTAAGGAGCGGGCCACCAAGTTTATTCAGCGCCACCCCGAGCTAGCCGATAACGTGCATTTGCCTAACCAGTCTGGGGTGCGCGATCGCCTGATGCTGTCTATTTTGAACGAACAAAAGCTGCGTCAGGTGCTCAGCCGCATGCTCGACCAGGGCGAGTTTCTCAGCGACTACGGCATTCGATCGCTGTCGCGCTACCACGCAGACAACCCCTACTGCTTCTACCACGCCGGGGTTGAGTACACCGTGGGTTACGTGCCCGGCGACTCGACCTCGAGCATGTTTGGCGGCAACTCCAACTGGCGCGGCCCTATCTGGATGCCCGTGAACCTGCTGCTGGTGCGGGCCCTGCTGCTGCTCTATGCGTACTACGGCGACGATTTCACCATTGAGTATCCCACTGGCTCGGGTGACCACAAAACGCTGTTTGAAATCAGCCAGTGCATCGGCGATCGCCTGGTGAGCATCTTTACCAAAGACGAAAACGGCCGCCGCCCGGTCTACGGCGGGGCTGAGAAGTTCCAGAGTGATCCCCACTGGCGAGACCTAATTCTGTTCTACGAATACTTCCACGGGGACGATGGCTCAGGGATTGGGGCCAGCCACCAAACCGGCTGGACGGGCTGTATTGCCCGGATTATCCAGGCGCTGGGCTACTTTACACCTGAAACCGTGCTCGATACCCTCATCCCCGGAGAGTTGATTCATCCCAGCGTTGAGTGAACCAATACTGCTCAACGGTGTTGGGTCTCTGGCCCAGGCGTCAGCGGAGCCGAAAGTTTCGCTAAAGTTTCGCTATAGTGGCGAGAAACAAAGCTACCCCCACAGTGGGAGCTCAAACTGGTGCACGATTCTCAACCATTCCTTCAGCCGGTGGGGGCAGATGCTCCTGTACGGCCCCCGCGGGTTTTGCCCCCCGACGATCCGCTCACCGTGGGGGGAGAGATGGTACCACCGGGCAAGCGACTGCGGCTGGATTTGCCCGTGGCGCGGTTGACCACCGGTAATATGTTGTCGCTACCCGTCACCGTCATTAACGGCAAAAAGCCTGGCCCCCGGCTGTGGTTAAGTGCCGCAATTCACGGGGATGAGCTGAACGGGGTCGATATTATTCGGCGGGTGGTCAGGGCGTTGAAGCCTCACCGCCTCAGCGGTTCAGTGATTGCGGTGCCGGTGGTCAATATCTTTGGCCTGCTGGAGCAGTCGCGCTACCTGCCCGATCGCCGCGATCTGAACCGCTCGTTTCCGGGCTCTAGCCGGGGCTCCATGGCCAGTCGCCTGGCAGCCCTGTTTATGCGCGAGGTGGTTAGCCAGTGTACCCACGGCATTGACCTGCACACGGCGGCCATTCACCGCACCAATTTGCCCCAGGTGCGGGCTGACCTGCAAGACCCGGCCACCTACGCTTTGGCGGAGGCCTTCGGCGCTCCGGTGATGATTCACGCCTCCCACCGCGACGGGTCCCTGCGGCAGGCTGCGGCCAAGCGCCACATTCCTACCCTGCTCTACGAAGCAGGCGAGGCGCTGCGATTTGATGACGTGGCGATTCAGACCGGGGTTGATGGTATTTATCGGGTCATGGCCTACCTGAACATGGTTGCCCCCCTCGATGCCGCGCCCCCTCACACCCTAGAAGCGCAACAAACCCGCTGGGTAAGGGCCTCGCGCAGCGGCATCTGGCACCGTGCGATCGCCCTGGGGGAGACGGTGCAGCAGCGACAGCCCCTGGGGTTTATCAGCGATACCTTTGGCGACAAGCCGGTGCAGGTGCGCAGCCCCCTGGCGGGCCTTGTGATTGGCCACGGCCAAAACCCACTGGTCAACCAGGGCGATGCCCTGGTCCATATTGCCAGCGTCAAGGCAGAATCTGAGCCAGAACAGTAGGATGAGCAAAGCGACACCTGCCCATTCTGCCAACCATGCAGCGATTCACCCAGCTTTTTCAAGACATCGACGCCACCACCTCCACCAATGAAAAGGTGCGATCGCTGCAAGCCTACTTCCAAGCGGCCGACCCCGCCGACAAGGTCTGGGCGCTGTACCTGCTGCTGGGCAAAACCCGCCGCCGCACGGTGACCTCGCGGGTGCTGCGGGAGGTATTTTTGCAGATTTCCGACATTCCCGAATGGCTCTTTAAGGACTGCTACGCCCAGGTGGGCGACTCGGCGGAGGTGATCGCCCTGCTGCTGCGCGACGTGAATCTGTCCTCCCCATCTCCCTCATCCTCCCCATCTGCCTCACCCTCCCCATCTCCCTCACCCTCCCCATCTCCCTCCTCCTCCCCATCTCCCTCATCCTCCCCATCTCCCTCATCCTCCCCATCTTCGATCCCTCTGCACCAGTGGATGGAGGACATTATTCCCATGGCGAAATCGGTCGAAACCGACGAGGAGCGCCGGGACTTGATCGTCTCCTGGTGGGCGGCGCTAGATAATACCGGGGTGTTTATCCTCAACAAGATTCTCACCGGAGCCTTTCGGGTGGGCGCATCGGCCAAGCTGGTGATCAAAGGGCTGGCCGCCGCCACGGGCATTTCAGAGCCGGTGCTGACCCACCGCCTGATGGGTGACTTTAGCCCCACCGTGGAGTTTTATACCAGCCTGACCAGCGAAGAGGCGACGCAGAACGCCCCCAGCCAGCCCTACCCGTTCTTTTTGGCTACGTCACTAGACGAAGACAAATTTCAGAGCGAAGATTTTGAGCGCTGGCGGGCCGAATGGAAGTGGGACGGCATTCGCGCCCAGGTGATTAAGCGCGACGATCAGGTGTTTGTCTGGTCGCGGGGCGAAGACCTGGTCACGGCTCAGTTTCCTGAAATAGACGCGATGATGGCCACCTTCCCCAACGGCATTGTGATGGATGGCGAAATTCTCTGCTGGCAAGACGGCATGCCGCTGTCGTTCAACCACCTGCAAAAGCGCCTGGGCCGCAAGAAAGTCAGCAAAAAGGTAATGGAGGAAAGCCCCGTCCACTTCATCGCCTACGACCTGCTGGAGTACGGTGGCGTGGATATTCGGGAGAAAAGCTGGGGCGATCGCACCCAATCCCTCTCGACTCTCTTGGCTGTGCATACCGCCCCCAACCTGCACCAGTCCAGCCCCTTCGAGTTCCACTCCTTTGCCGAACTGGCCGAACTGCGCGAAAACTCCCGCCAGCAGGGGGCCGAGGGGCTGGTGGTAAAGGCCATCGATAGCCCCTACCTGGTGGGCCGCAAGCGTGGCTATTGGTGGAAGTACAAGGTTGAGCCCATGAGCCTCGATGCGGTGCTGATCTACGCCCAGGCGGGCAGCGGCAAGCGGGCTAACCTGTTTACCGACTACACCTTTGCCCTGTGGCAGGGCGAGACGCTGGTGCCCTTTGCCAAAGCCTACAGTGGGCTGGATAATGCGGAGATTGACGCGCTGGACAAGTGGATTCGCCGCCACACGACGGAGCGGTTTGGGCCAGTGCGATCGGTCGAGCCGATTCAGGTCTTTGAAATTGGCTTTGAGGGAATTGCAGAATCAACCCGCCACAAGTCAGGCATCTCGGTGCGCTTTCCCCGCATTCTGCGCTGGCGGAAGGATAAACCTGCCGCCGAAGCCGATACGCTAGAATCGGCTAAAGAGCTGCTGGAAACCTTTTACTAAAGAAAAGGTAAGATCTGTCTAGCATTTAACGTGACACGTTATAACATTGGGCTAGTGATGGACATCTAAGTATTGATTCGCAGCTTTAAGGATAAAGAGACTCAAAGAATTTTTGAGCGTCAGCGATCGCGCAAACTACCG